>JBFZCQ010000249.1:0-5323 GCA_041307905.1 Methylotenera sp. | reverse complement strand
TGCGCCCCTTTCAAAATAATAAGATTTAATGGGGGTCTCAAATGCGTCATTCTTTATCTATGATTATAGGTTCAGCAATATTTTTATTTTCATCAGCCAGTTCTGCCGGTGATTGCAATAAAACTGTGATGGGTGGCGGTTGTTCTGGACAAGTTCAGGCTGGCGATTCACCACATAAGCACGCACAGAACCCACTCAATGCAGTGACAAAAGTTAAAGCGAATGCCGCTGCGCCTGCTGTTAAAACAGCTGCACCGGCTAAAAATTTAAAGGTTAGCAACGTAGCTGGTCAGAAGCCACAAATTTAACAGCTATAAATATCAACACCATGTATTTGGTGCTTTTAGAAGCTGACGATTTAAAACCGTCAGCTTTTTTAATTTTTACTATATGCGCTTATTAAATAGCGCTATAGTTTTGTGCAGATTGTGGCAACCAAAAAAGCTGATGAATAATGTCTTTAATTCATATCCCGGAAACTGAATACACGCTCACCGCAATTCGCGCGCAGGGTGCGGGTGGCCAGAATGTGAATAAGGTATCCAGTGCGATACATTTGCGTTTTGATATTAACGCGTCTTCTTTAAGCGACTGGCTGAAAGCCAGGCTGTTGCATCTCAAAGATAACCGGATCAACGATGATGGCGTGCTGGTGATAAAAGCACAGCAGTATCGGACTCAGGAAGCGAACAAAAGAGACGCAGTGCAGCGCCTGAACGAGATTGTAAATGCGGCAAATCATGTGAAGCCAATGCGTTATGTTACGCGGCCAACCCGCGGTTCTACTCAGCGCAGACTGGAAAGTAAGACGCAACGTGGGCAAGTCAAGCAATTACGTGGCAAAATAGCGGCTGAATAAACTCCTTACAATATTCGTGAAACTATTAGCCTTCGACACCTCTACTGAATACTTATCCTTAGCCTTGATGCTGGAGGACAAAATCTCTGCGTTTGACATATTGGCCGGGCAAAGCCATTCACAATTGATACTGCCGCAAATTCAGACTTTACTGAGCGATGCAGGCTTGCAGTTAAAAGACCTGCAGGGTATTTCTTTCGGAGCAGGGCCAGGTTCTTTTACCGGTGTGCGTATAGCTGCAGGTGTAGCGCAAGGCTTGGGTTTTGGTGCCGGCTTGCCGGTAGTTGGCATCTGTACCTTGCAGGCTCTCGCTGAGGCCAGTGGCGCAGATAAGGTCATTGCCTGTCTGGATGCACGCATGGGTGAGGTCTACCATGCAGCTTATGTTAAAAATGCCGGTGTATGGCAAACAGTGATCGAACCGGGCTTGTATAAACCGGAAGCAGTGCCGGCAATTGAAGGCAGTGACTGGGTCGGTGCCGGCAGTGGCTGGCAAACTTATGGTGAAGTGTTAAGCCATGCTTACAAGGAACAGTTTCAGGAAATCTTGCCCGAATTGTTGCCAAACGCCAGCGCAATACTGCGTTTGTCTCATGCTCTGTTTGCTAGTGGTCAGCCCTTGCCTGCGGCTGAGGCGATGCCTATCTATATCCGTAATCGTGTAGCGCTTAAAACGGCTGAGCGTGAACAGGGTCTGCGTTTATGAGCGCGTTGAATCCTCAATATCAATTCCGTCCGATGACAGAGACGGATCTGGATGCCATCATGGAGATTGAGCCTCAAATCTATTCGCACCCGTGGTCGCGCGGAAACTTCAGTGATTCACTTATTTCCGGTTATCCTTCATGGGTGCTGCTGGATGGCGCGAAGATTATTGGTTATGCGCTCATGATGATGGTGCTGGATGAGGCACATCTGCTTAATCTGAGTATTGCCAAAGCCTACCAGAAACAGGGCTTGGGGCGGCTCTTGCTGGAGCAAATGATCGCAATCGCTAAAAAGCATGATGCAGCGAATATGTTTCTGGAAGTACGCCCAAGTAATATTTCTGCAATTGCGCTTTATGAAAATATTGGTTTTAACGAAATGGCAGTACGTCGCGGCTATTACCCGGCGCACAATGGTCGAGAAGATGCAGTACTGATGGGATTAGCACTATGAGTCATTTAGGAAGCCAGATGAGCCGCGAAGATATGCTGCGCGAGCTGGAGTTGCTACCGGTGTGGCAGTTGCGGCAGCCTTTGCCCATGCCATTTAAAACTGAACTCCCTGCAACTGATAAAAGTGAAATTGTTTTTACGGAACGCGTAGTTAAAGAAGAAGTTGCAAAAGAGCAAGACGTCGTTGCTGCAGAGATGCCGGTGATTGAAGTTTCGGCAGCTGAATCTGTAATGCTTGAGCCCCCAATTCCAGAATCATCAATTTCGGAACCAGTGCCATCTGCGCCGCCAGTGTTCGAAGCTTTAGCACCGCAGCAAATGGAGGTGGTTCAAAGTGTTGAGGAGGCAGCTTTCGATGAGCCTGTTCTGGAACAAGCGCAGCCTTTACCATTGCGATTGTTGTTGAGTGAAGACAGTAATTATGCGTTCCTGATCGAGCCTTATGCTGCTGAGGATGACATGCAGGAAATTGAAACTTTACTTAAAAACATGATCCGTGCCATGCAAGCCAGCTGTCGCGTGGATGTGACTGATAGCACCGATAATATTTTTTCTGTGCATACGCCCAAGCTGATGATTAGCCTGGGCGCAGAACCTGCTAATCAGCTTACAGGAAAAACACATACTATAGATCAGTGGCGCAATATCCAGCAGGATAGCCCGTCGCTTTATAAACAGATTCCGTTGATAGTAACGTATCATCCGGCGCATCTGCTCAAAAACACTGCAGATAAAGCACTTGCCTGGCGCGACCTTTGTGTGGCAATGAAGCTGGTGGAGGTCTTGTAATTCATATTCTCGCCACAATATAAAGCAATATCGTTATTAAACTATCTGATTAAATTAAGGAACGATCATGAAGAATTTGATGTTAAGAATTTCAGCCTTATTACTGATATTGAGTTTAACCGGCTGCGGCTACAACACATTCCAGTCTCTGGATGAAGAGGCCAAAGCGAGTTGGTCTGAAGTGCTGAACCAATATCAGCGTCGCGCAGACCTTGTGCCTAATCTGGTCAATGTAGTGAAAGGCTATGCCGCACATGAAGAAAAGGTGCTGACGGACGTTGCTGATGCGCGTTCTAAAGTGGGCAGCATGCAGGTAACGCCTGAGTTGATTAATGATCAGGAAGCGTTTGCGAAATTTCAGGCAGCCCAAGGTCAATTAACCTCTGCATTGTCACGCTTACTGGTAGTTTCTGAGAATTACCCGAATTTAAAAGCTGATCAGGGCTTCAGAGACTTGCAAGCGCAGTTAGAAGGTACAGAGAACCGTATTACCGTTGCACGTAACCGCTATATTGAAACCATTAAAAATTACAACGTTGCGGTTCGCTCTTTCCCGCAGAATCTGACTGCGATGATGTTCGGTTACACAACCAAAGCGTCATTCACGGTAGAGGATGAAAAAGCGATTTCAGTCGCGCCAACCGTGAGTTTTGAAGATAAAAAATAACAATAGTATCTAGTCTAGGTTGTTTTTTCACATGTCTTCTGCCTTAAAAGCCTGCCTGCTCGCATTCTGCTGGGTGCTGTTGTTTGCATCCGGCAGCCTGCATGCAGAGCTAGTGTCTATTCCTGCATTACAGCATCGCGTTACCGACCTCACCCAGACCTTAACTCCTGAACAGCAAAGCCAGCTTGAAGCAAAACTGGCTGCTTTTGAACAGCAGAAAGGCAGTCAGATTGCCGTGCTGATTGTTCCGAGCACCAAGCCTGAAGAGATTGAGCAATACAGTATTCGTGTGGTGGATGCATGGAAACTGGGGCGTGAAAAGCAGGATGATGGCGTGCTGCTATTGGTGGCAAAAGATGACCGAAAAATGCGCCTTGAAGTTGGTTATGGCCTGGAAGGCGCAATTCCGGATTTGATTGCCAAGCGCATTATCAGCGAAATCATGGTGCCGAGTTTCCGGTTGGGTGATTACTATGGCGGTATCAATAATGCGCTAGAACAAGTCTTTAAGTTAATATCAGGTGAGCAACTGCCAGTGCCTACGCAGTCCAAACCAGGCAGCGGCAAGCTTTGGAATATGCTTTATGTTGTGTTCATCGGCGCTTTTGTGGTGGGCGGTATTCTGCGTGCTATTTTTGGTAAATTCTTAGGCGGCATGCTCAATGGCGGCATTATCGGCATACTAATATGGATTTTCGGCGGCGGTCTAATTGTTGCGATTGTCTTGGCCATCATTGCCTTTTTTCTAACTTTTGCTGGTGCTTCCGGTCTTGGTCATGCTGGCGGCCTTGGTGGGGGTGGTTTTGGCGGTGGATATGGTGGTTCCGGCGGCTGGGGCGGCGGTGGCGGCGGTGGTTTTGGCGGCGGTGGAGCCTCGGGGAGCTGGTAATGTTGAATCTTTTTAAACGGGTATGCCGACATCTTTGTATTTCGCCGCTTGCTCTAAAAAAGCGCTTTTCTAAAGCGGTAATGCAGCGTATCGAACAGGCGATTGCTGAAAGTGAGAAGACGCATTTTGGTGAAGTCAGATTTGCAGTTGAACTCAACTTGCCCTTGCTGGATATCCTCAAAAATAAATGCGGGCATCAACGCGCGGTAGAAGTTTTTTCGCAATTACAGGTATGGGATACCGAGCAGAATAACGGTGTGCTGATTTATCTGCTGCTGGCAGACCATGATTTTGAAATACTGGCAGACCGCGGCATTCATAAGCATGTAGGTGAGCAGGGTTGGGCGCGCATCAGTCATGAAATGGAAGTGCTGTTCAAGCAAGGACAATTTGAGGCGGGCGTGTTACATGGAATAGCTGAAATCAGTATTCTATTGGCTCGACATTACCCAGCAAATGCCACTAATCATAATGAATTACCTAATGCGCCAGTTATTATTTAAATTATTATTGTGTAGCTTTCTAACTTTGTCACTCTCTGTAAATGCAGCGTTGAGTGACATTAACCGCATCTATCAGCAGATACCTGCGTTACATAGTTTTGAAGTATGTTCTGGTGGTGGCTGTGCTGAGGTAAGACATGTGTCGCTGACAGATGAGGAATGGCAAGATATCGCCAGTGTTTTTAAAAGCGCTGATAATATTTCTGATGCGGCGCAGGAAAGAAGCTTGATCGCATTGGTGATAGGCACATTTGAAAGCATCGTTGGCAGCAAAACCAGTACCGCAACAGATCGTGCCGGCACTTTTGGAAACTCAGATTATCCCGGCCAGCTTGACTGTAATGACGAGGCAATTAACACTACTACCTATATGCGGCTGATGCGCCAGAACGGCTTGCTCAGGTTTCACGATATAGAGGATACGCGTACACGTAACTTCTTTTTCACTGGCTGGCC
>JBFZCQ010000248.1:0-2711 GCA_041307905.1 Methylotenera sp. | reverse complement strand
TGTAATGAAAACTGGAATGTTAATAAGTAATGTTTTGTTATTTGCAAAAACATAGTTAATAGCAGCTTGAATTGCCACAGTGTCATCCGTAATACCGTCACCAACAGCACCAAAATCTTGTACGCTTACTGTTTGACGCATCTTGTCTTGTGCTGAAATAGCAATTGCTCCAGTGCCATCTGGTAAAAAACCAATCCAGTCAGAACCGTCATCATCAGCCAAATCTTGCACAAAACCTGACTGACCTTTAAATCCTATGAAAGAAACGCCATTTGCATTTGGACTTACTCCTGAACCATCAGGTAAGTTGTAGACCATTGAGCCTTTGCTGTCCTGCACCAAGATGCTGAAGTTAACGCCATCAATGTAGATTTGGGCGGGTGTTCCTGCGCGTGAAATGTAGCCATTTAGCGTTCGCAGCGGTTGAACTGCTGGAATAGTCAATGCAGCATCATAGTAAGCCACGACAGGATTAGTCTGTGCATTAAGATTAGCCACGCCTACCCATACATAACCATTGTCTAATGGCTGACCATCACGATCTTGAAAGACTGGGAATGGAACTTGAATTGATAGTGCTGACATTACTGGTTCTCCTGATCGAATTGGCGTTCAGCTTGCACTGCTTGTTGTAGCCATTGTAACCTGCTATCTACTGATTTTGGCAACTTAGCCGTATCTGCAAACTTTTTAAATGCGCTTGACGTTGCTGTAGCCTTAATTGTAGCTGCGCTTGGTGTGCCTTTAGCAGCATCAATCGCTAATTTTTGAAATGCATCATCAGCAAATAGCTTGCCTGCTGCTTTTACACGCTCATCTGAGCCTTTTGACATAAAGCTAATTATATCTGGGGCAATAGCACCGCCACCAGGAACAACGCTTACTGCCGTAGTTGCTGCACGTTGCGCTAGGCTGCTTTCCATTACCTTTCCAATTAAACCTTCAGGATTTGCAAATGCTTGATTTGCCTTACCAGTGGTCAATACGTTGGCTCTAGCTTCAGTAATGCGTTTTGATATTTCAAACAAGTCGCGCAATGCGCTGGCTGAATCTTTGCCTAGTGTATCAACAATGGTTTTATAAACAGGTGGATTAGCACGAAGTTTAGGATATAAGGTGGCAAACTCTGAAAATCCAAAACCTCCTTTTTCAGCTCCTCTAGCAGATCGTGTAACCGAAGCCAAAGAAGTGGCAATCGTTTCTTTTCGTAAATCTTCAGGCACAGCTTTTAATAACCGATTGAACTCACCGGCATCGCCTTTAGCCGCGCTGGTAATAGCAGTCCGCATCTTATTAGCAACGCTACCTTCAATGTCTTGGCCAAATGCATTAACAATACGTTGACCTAATGCACGTTCTTTTGCATACAATAAGTTTGCAGCGCGTAACTGCTGGCGTAATGGTTCACCGCCTACATTTGCAACATTAGTTAACTGATCGTCAGACAGCGCAGCATATAGGCGTTTTAAATCAGCTTCTGCCATACTGCCATAAGGTGAATCAAGTTTGCTTAAAGCCTTACCAATAAGTGTTTTTTCTCGCATTAAACGACCATACGAGACGTTGCCATCACTAATCATTTTTGCAAGGTTTTCTTCTGCCTTTGACATTCCAGCTTCGCCAACTTCTGCTTTAACAGTGTCAAGGGTTTCTTTAAGTTTTGGCAATGTTACAACGGTTGTTTTTGGCACTGACTCATCAACTAAATTATAAATCTTGCTCGCTTCTTTATTTAGGTTTGACCTTGTTGAAGTGAGCGAGTCTTTAATCTTTTGTGATACAACGCCCGGAGCAACTGCCCCCTCAACAAATGTTGCGTCAAACTGTTTTAGTGTATCGTCTGCCTTATCAACTGCCTGCGTCACTGTATTTCGCCATGCTGCTTCTGGTTCGCTACCAGTAACAGATCGAGTTAAACCAGCCGCAGCCCTTACTTGTGGACTGTCACTGAATACGTCAGCAGGCAATTCAACGCCAAGACGATCAGCTGCTTCTTTAGCAGCTATATTTACTTGAGCAAGGTCAGCTAAACGGTTACGTGCAGCAGCAGATCCAAATCCAGTACCAGACGCTTTTTGGACTAACGAATTAACTGCATCATCAGTTACCTGTGCCGCTGCTGGTGCAACCGCTGGCGCAATAACTGGTGCAACAGCAGGTGCAGCAGGCGATACTCTGCCTACAGCACTCTTAACGCCCTCTTTTACAGCTTGAAATGCTGGAGGAATGATGCGCGATAACAATGGTGCTATTGGTGCAGTCGCAGCAGCCAGTCCAATCTCACCTAAGTTAAACTGTCCGCCAGTTGCAGCTTGCGATGCCTCTATTCCTGCTTGTGTGGCCGCTGCGCCTCCTATTGCCGCTGGGATGGTAGATAGCCTTCCAGCAGGTGTAAAAGCAGCGATAGCAGCCCCAGCGCGAGGAATATCGCTTACTTGAAAGCCCGGCTTAATTGCATATTGTTTTCCATCAATAGATGATTGCAATAAGTAATTGCCTTTCTCATCTTGAGTTACTTGAACACCAGGGAAGTTAGCTTGAATAACTTGCACCGTTTCTTCTGGGCTAGTCATCATAGTGCCAAGCCCTGATTTAAAACTTTCCATGCTAAAAGTATTTAGCTCTGGCATACCAGCGTAATCAGGCAATGATTCAGTCGTAGGAGTAGTTCGTTTAGCTCCAGTAATGGATTCTCCAACGCCTTCAAAGAA
>JBFZCQ010000247.1:0-10402 GCA_041307905.1 Methylotenera sp. | reverse complement strand
GACTCAGACTGGAACCATTTAATTCAAATAGTAGGCCCATGTGCATTTAGCTCAAAACCCGAGCGCGAACCATATGAGGCACTTGTGCGTGCGGTTGCTTATCAGCAACTCAGCACTAAAGCAGGGGATGCTATTTTGGGTAAGTTTATCCGTTTGTTTGGCGAATTTCCCACACCACATGAACTCATCGCTGCTGAATTCGATGACCTACGTGGCTCCGGATTTTCAGGTAGAAAAATCGAGACACTTAAAGGTATTGCTAAAGGTGCCATTGATGGACTGGTACCATCACGTGAAACAGCAGATGTCATGAGCGATGAAGCCTTGATTGAACGGCTGGCAACACTAAAAGGGATTGGCCAGTGGACTGTTGAAATGATGCTGATATTCACGCTGGAGCGCATGGACATTTTGCCTGCTGATGATTTTGGCATCACCGATGGTTACAGACGGCTGAAAAAGATGGATGCAGCACCTAAACGCAAACAGATGGCTGAGATCGGTGCGGCATGGAGCCCTTACCGTACCGTTGCCAGCTGGTATCTGTGGCACGTACCTAAATAAGTATCACGAAATTCCAAGTCAAATTAATAGGTTAGTGCGCCTAATCTATATCGGCAGAGTCACACTAGGTCAATGACGACTCATCGGTAAAACCCGAGTAAAAACTCATCGTTTACTTACTGCCTTATTCACTGCACTAACTATTTCTATTCTACAGCACCTGCTGTTCTTGACGCTACGCTCAATTAGAAACACAGTTTGCACCTATAATATCGGCTATGGAAATTTTTAAATATCACAATTACGCCTTTGCCAAACTATTAGCGTTTCGTATTCAGATATCTTTAGCCTACCAGATTGTTGCTGTTGTCGTCGGCTGGCATATTTATGAAATTACGCGCGACCCACTATCGCTCGGCCTGATCGGGCTGGCTGAAGTGATTCCTTACTTTGCTTCGGCACTAGTTGCGGGACATGCAGTTGACCACTATTACTCACGCCGACTGTTTGGTGCATTAGCCGCAGTGCTTCTGTTTATTAATGCATTTACACTCACCGCGTTATCAATCGGCTGGTTAAATGGAGAGGCTACGTTATGGATTTATGGCTCAATTGCCTTTACCGGTTTTGCCCGCGCTTTTATTGCGCCAAGTTACAACACCTTATTTGCAATTATCGTCCCCAGAAAGCAGTTTGTGAAAGCAGCCAGTTTAGGCACAACGGCATTTCAGGCTGGACTAGTATTGGGTCCGGCTATTGGCGGCTTTCTGGTAGGTTTTGCCAGCAAGACTGTTGCTTATAGTGTTTCTACCGCACTATGTCTGGGCGCGATGATTGCAATGTTATCAATCAAGATTAATGAACCTAAAAGCTCTACAGCAGCACCTTTATTTACCAGCATAAAGCAAGGGCTTAACTTTGTATTCAGCAATCAGGTAGTGCTCGGCGCCATGTCGCTGGATATGTTCGCGATTCTGTTCGGTGGTGCGGTTGCGATGCTGCCGGCATTTATTCATGATATTTACCAGTTAGGGCCAGAAAGCCTGGGCGTACTGCGTGCTGCACCTGCATTAGGGGCAATTGCTGCCGGCCTTTGGATTACACGCCACCCGATTAATCTGCATGCCGGACGCTGGCTGCTGAGTGCAGTAGCGGGATTTGGCTTATGCATTATTGGTTTTGGTCTAACGAAAAGCTACTGGATAGCCGCAGGAATGCTACTGCTATCCGGCATTTTTGATGGTATTTCAGTAGTGCTACGCCAGACCATTATGCAACTGGCTACCCCGGATAATATGCGTGGCAGAGTATCTTCAATCAACGGCATTTTTATCGGCTCATCGAATGAACTTGGCGCATTTGAATCGGGCACCACTGCACGCCTGATGGGGCTAGTACCATCGGTTATTTTTGGTGGCATCATGACATTATCTGTAGTCGGCATCACGAGTAAATTCGCCCCTAAACTGCGTAAGCTGGAACTGCATCAGTTGCATTAAGTGCCATGCGTGATTTAGATGAACTCTTTGCAGCTTTAGCCAGATCCTCATTCAGAGCTGGCTTCAAGTTAAACAGTAAAGACATGGCCTATTTGCAGCAAAAAGGCTTATCTACTGTGCTCGACCATGCAGAAGATTTTATTGAAAGCCGTCTGGCACCCGCAATCATAGAAAACGACGGCAAACAGACACCGATGCATGGGCATCCGGTTTTTGTAGCGCAGCATGCAACGGCATGCTGCTGCCGCGGCTGTCTGCAGAAATGGCACCAGATTCCGCAAGGACGCGAACTTACGCTGGCAGAACAAGCGTATATTGTAGTGGTACTTGAAAAATGGCTAGGTAAAAAAAGTGTAAGCAGCTTAGCCAGAACAATTAATCAGCCTGAGATTAACCGCCATGAAAACTAACCATAAGTACCATCAACTCTAGGTTTACATAGTATCGGCGCATAAATAACCAGGAATAACGCAAAACCAATAATCCAGAATACCGCGGAAATCACGACCCAACTCGTATAGAACTGCATCGCAAACAGCGGCAAAAGAATACGAAATATTGCACTGGCGCCAATTGCAGCAAAACTCAGCTTCAGCCACGGTGATAAGCTCTTAATATCACGGCCGGTATGTCCCAGCGCCACGCGCGACATCATGCCTACTGTCATCAAGCCCACACCGCCTATGGTAAACAGATGCAAAGTTAAAATGGATGGAATACCAAGTGGACCTTGCAAGCCATAGAACAAAAAACCAAAATTAATCAGCCAGGATGACAGATACAGGCTCCACAGTAAGGGTACATGCCACAGCGCTGAAACGTGCCAGTTATATAAACGGTAACTATTGAGCACAAACAGCGCCATCGCCAGCATTGAGGACAAACCGGTCACGTGTATGAAAATCTCGTTAAGAAATAAACCGATAAACAACACCATAATACTGAGGTCCAGCCATTTATGCTGCCTGAGCTGGACTTTACCGGTAAGCAGATGTGCAACGCCGCGCTCGATAAAGAACGGGATCACACGACGGCCTATCATTAGAATCAAACCGATAAATAGAAATACTGCGCCGTTAATGGCATACAGCATGCCATCATTGATTAGATTGTAGCAGCCAAGATAGAACACAATATTACCAGTCCACAATAGCAGTAATTTAGATACAACCGCAAGCTGTGACCACTGCCTGGCCTTGATAATAGGGTAGGCGATGGCGACGGTTAACAGCAAGCCAAAAAGCAAATCAGCAAGCGCAGTCCAAGCCAGAAAAGCGGTACCAAACAGAAACAGCACCCGTGCCGCACACCATAGTGCAAACAAAACCAGCAAAGGCTTGCCATGCGGCGTTTGTATACCGGTCCAGTTTTTAACCGCTGTCAGCAGGAAGCCTGCAACCACGGCCATGCCATAGCCATACAGCATTTCATGCGCATGCCACTGGCTAGGGGTGATATTGCTGATCTGAATAGTGCTAGATGAAGTATAAACTGCTATCCAACTCACAATGGAGAGCACTGCAAAAACAGCTGCCCCCAGAAAAAATGGCCGAAAACCTAAATTAAACAAGGCGAAGTTTTTTTTCTGCTCAGATTTATTCATTTGAATCTGTACCACCGCCATCATCAACCCCACCTTTAAATTTAATCTGACATCATCTTATATAACAAACACTAAACTTTCTTCAGAAACTCTGCTTTCAGTAAAAAGTTACCTGAATCCGTTTTGCAGTCTACACCATGGTCACCGCCAACCAGACGGATACTTTTCACTTTAGTGCCCATCTTCAACACTGTAGAAGAACCCTTCACTTTGAGGTCTTTGATCAAGACCACCGCGTCGCCATCGGCAAGCACGTTGCCGTTAGCATCTTTGATAACCGCAGTTGCATCATCGTCTTCCGTAACTTTAGCAATCGGCCATTCATAGCCGCAATCAGCGCATACATAATTGTCGCCATCCTGGTAAGTGTTTTCAAGGGTGCATTGTGGGCATGCAGGGATATTGGACATTAATAACTCCATATAAAAAATTAATTACTTTAAATATTTCTCGCAAGCTATCATTGTGACAATGACGCGCGCTTATTATTTTTATTGATGCTGCCCACGATTACTAGTGCCCGATTATAATCCCTGCACCGCCTTTGTATCCCCCTTTTGATCAAGATATCCGTTAAACTTAAAATTACTTACGGAGAATCACAACATGCTATCCATCTACGATGCAACAATTCCGTCGCTAAAACGCGCGCTCAGCAATCTGGCTGCGATTCTTAAGAAAGGCGAAGAATATGCTGATGCAAAGAAAGTGGAACATCAGGTGCTGCTCAATTCACGCCTGTTTGTAGACATGTATCCGCTTACCCGGCAAGTTCAGATTGCAACTGACATGTGTAAAGGTGCCGGTGCCAGACTCGCCGCGATAGAAATCCCGAAATATGAAGACAATGAAACCAGCTTTGCCGAACTACAGGCGCGTATCGCCAAGACCATTGCATTTCTGGATGCTATAAATCCGCAACAACTGGAAGGCGCAGAGTCGCGTGAAATCACCATTACCATACGCAAAGCCGACCTTAAATTCAGCGGACAGGATTACCTGTTGAAATGGGTGCTGCCGAATGTATATTTCCATGTTACAACGGCATATAACATTTTGCGCCACAATGGCGTTGAGTTGGGTAAACAGGATTTTTTAGGGCCAAGAAGCTAAAGCCTTAAACTGTGACCGGATTTTCCGATAAAACTCAGGATTTTTATTTGAAATTATTACGACCTATTTGCAGTAGCAACTCAAATTCCTCTTCTGTTACCGGTCACCTGAAGTGGTAGCCCTGCGCACGCTCAAATCCGCATTGCAGCACTCCAACTAATCACTACCGATTCGATTAAATTAATTAGCATGAGTCTTGTCAAACCAACAAATAGCAAAAAACTGAGTCTGTCACCCATATAAGTAGTGTCAGCGGGTTAAATATTTAAGCAATCATCTTTTCGCAGATTTTATAGCGCTGCAATCAAAAGGTACGGAGGAAATAATGATAGGAATTTTACTGGCTGCAGGCTTTTCTCGCAGATTTGGCGCAGCCGATAAACTCCTGCAACTATTGCCTGATGGCCGTCCAATTGCACTTGCCGCGGCAGGAAACCTGATCAAGGCGATTCCGCTGACAATTGCAGTGCTCCGGCCAAACAATAAAGCACTGGCAGAGCTATTAAAAAATGCGGGATTAGAAATCATTTTTTGTGATTCGCAGCAGACTGAGATGGCAGATAGTCTTTCTGCTGCTGTTCACTTCGCTGCCCAATTCGATGAATCCAGCGCTGGCTTTGTAATTGCACTAGCCGACATGCCTTATATAAAACCAGACACTATCAGGGCAATAGCACATGAGCTTAACGCGGGAGAATCTATCGTCGCACCCACTTACCAGAATGAGCGTGGGCACCCCGTAGGTTTTTCTGCAAAGTTCCGCAGTGAACTTGAGCAGCTAACAGGCGATGAAGGCGCCCGCGCTATACTGAAACGCCATGCTGACCAGGTCAAGCTACTGGAATGCAACGATCCCGGCATTGTTGCCGATATCGATACTTCGCAAGATTTAAATACTATACTGCATACTTAGCTGAAGCCAAGCCTGACTTTAACTGCTGCGCCCGCACCTGAATTAACTCAGCCAGTATGGCAATCGCGATTTCCGCTGGTGTGCGACTACCGATAGGCAAACCAACCGGACCACGTAGCGTTGCGATTTCGGCTTCACTGAGATCAAACATGCGCATGCGTTCGCGCCGCTTTTGCTGATTTTTCTGTGAGCCAAGCGCACCTACATAAAACGCATCTGATTTAAGCGCTTCCAGCAAGGCCATATCATCCATCTTGGGGTCGTGTGTCACCGCAATGATTGCAGTGTAAGCATCGGGATTAATTTCAAGCACCGCATCATCCGGCATTGCATATACCCAACTCGCACCCTCAACGTGCCACTCCTCGCGCATATCCTGCCGCGGATCGCAAATCAGCACCTCGAAATCCAATACCTGCGCCATACTGGCAAGTACCGAACCCAGTTGATTGGCGCCGATGATCAGCAATCGCCATTGCGGGCCGAAATAACTGTGAAACCAGTCTTCTTCTATACGTGGCGGGCCTTCAGGCTCAACTTCAGCCAGTCTTGCCCGACCGGTTGTGATTTGCACGGAGCGCCTGATAAACTTGCGTTGCTCCATGCCTTGCAGTAAAGATTTCAACGGTGCAGAATCATTTAAAGGCTCTACGAATATCTGCAAGCGCCCGCCGCACGGAATACCAAAGCGCTGCGCATCGTTACTGCTGATTCCATACTCAATGACTGACGGTATCTGCGGCAATTCCTGATTGCGGGCTTTATCCGCCAAATCATCTTCAACGCAGCCACCGGAAACCGAACCAAGCAAGTGACCATCTTCACGCACAGCGAGCAAAGCGCCCGGCAAACGTGGTGCCGACCCCCAGGTCTGCACCACCGTAAACAAGTGCACTTTATAACCGCTATCCAGCCATGCAACAGCGCGCGTTAATACTTCCCAATCCAGTGATTTCAAAGTATTACGCCAGTTGATCGCCAATCGGCAGGCTACGAATACGCTTACCGGTAGCCGCAAAAATCGCATTTGTTACTGCCGGTGCGATAGGCGGTACCGCAGGCTCACCGACGCCACCCATTTTCTCGGCACTCGCAACAATATGCACCTCGACTTCAGGCATGTCTGCCATACGCATTACTTTATAATCATTGAAATTAGACTGCTGCACCATACCATCCTTGAACGTGATTTCGCTTTGCATGGCAGCACCCAAACCGTATGAAACGGATGATTCTATCTGCGCTACCAGCGAATCCGGATTTACGGACAAACCGCAGTCTATCGCACACACTACGCGGTGCACTTTAACCGCACCGTCGTTATTCACTGAAACTTCAGCTACTTGGGCCACATAGCTTCCAAACGACTCATGCACGGCAATGCCGCGGAACACGCCTTTTGGCAAGGGCTTGCCCCAGTTGGCTTTTTCAGCCGCAAGGTTAAGCGCTGCCAGATGACGCGGGTGATCTTTCAGCAGCACGCGACGATATTCCAACGGATCTTTACCTGCAGCATGTGCCAACTCATCAATCAGGCTTTCCATCGCGAACGCTGAATGGCTATGCCCAACCGAACGCCACCACAATACCGGAATGCTGGCTTTTACTGTGTGCAGACTCACATAATGATCAGGAATGGCCTTCATATAAGGCGAATCAGCAACACCTTCAACTGAAGTCGCATCTACGCCATCTTTGATCTGGAATGCTTCGAACGGTGTTCCCAGCATGATCGACTGGCCAACTTCTACGTGTTCCCATGCAACTGGCAAGCCATCGGCACCTAGACCGATTTTAGCCTTATGTAGGAACATCGGGCGGTAATAGCCGCCTTTGACGTCATCTTCGCGACTCCAGACTGTTTTAACCGCTACGCCGGCAGCTTTTGCCACCTGCACCGCTTCAGATACAAAATCGGCTGCCGGATTGGCACGACGGCCAAAACCGCCACCTAAAAACACGGTATTAATCTTCACCTGTTCTGGTTTTAAACCCAGTATTTTTGCTGCCGCCTGCTGGTCTGTCGTTTGCATTTGCGTACCAGTCCAGATCTCGCAGCCATCATCCGTAATCTTCACCGCACAATTGAGGGGCTCCATCGGTGAGTGCGCCAGATACGGCAAAACATACTCAGCTTCAATGACTTTCGTTGCTTTAGATATTGCTGATTTAGCATCACCGGCTTTTGCAGCGGGCAAACCCTCTTTAGCGGCTAAACCACGATACTCTTCCAGCATCCTCTGTGAATCAAGACCGGAATTAGCGCCGAGATCCCACTCAACTTTAAGTGCATCACGCCCTTGTTTTGCAGCCCAATAGCCATCGGCAATCACCGCAACGCCAGTAGGCACCTGCACTACATTCTGAACGCCTTTAATCTGTTTAGCTGCTGCGGCATCGAATGACTTTACTGTGCCGCCAAATACCGGAGAACGGGCTACCATCGCGGTTTTTAAACCCTCAAAATAAATATCCTGACCGAATATCGCGGTGCCATTTATTTTTTCCGGACCATCCAGACGCTTGGTCGCCTTGCCGATAATTTTCCAGTCTTTAGGCTGTTTAAGTGTCACGGCTTTTGGTGTTTCCAGTTTAGCAGCCGCCTCAGCTAACTCACCATAACTGATTTTTTTATCACCGCTGATTACATAGCCGTTCTCTGTCCGCAGTGTTTCAACTGGAACACCCAACTCTTCTGCAGCGGCAGCCAGTAATAGTGCGCGCGTCAGCGCACCTGCCTGGCGATAACGGTCAAACTCAGACCATGTTGTCGAAGAGCCACCGGTAATCTGAATGCCGTAAGCAGTATGAATGTATTCCGGTGCGGCTTTGGCATGCTCAACTTTGATTTTGCTCCAGTCGGCATCCAGTTCTTCAGCAATCAGCATTGGTAGCGTAGTCCAGATGCTTTGCCCCATTTCACTATGTGCAAGCATCACGGTAATGGTGTTATCAGTCCCTATGCGTAAAAAAGCGTTGGGCACGGGCAATTTGGCAGCATCAGCACCTGTGCTTTCTTGTGTTGCGCCAGGCAGCAAAAAACGCTTGGCATTAGGAATATTAAAGGCAATCACAAGGCCACCAACAACCAGCGCCGTGGCTTTGATAAAAGTACGTCTTGAAATATTTAAAGGGGCGGTCATGGCTGGCTCCTTAAGCTAACTTGTTTGCTGCTTCATGAATAGCAGCACGAATTCGCGGATAAGTACCGCATCGGCAGATGTTTCCACTCATCGCTGCATCAATATCAGCATCGGTCGGGTTTTTATTGGCATTCAGCAAGGCGGTTGCCGCCATGATCTGGCCTGACTGACAGTAGCCGCATTGCACTACATCGACCTCACCCCACGCCTCTTGCACTGCCTTACCTACTTTATCATTTTCAATATGTTCAATCGTGATAATTTTTTTGCCAGCCGCAGCTGCAACCGGCGTTACACAAGAACGTACAGGCTGACCATCAAGATGCACGGTACAGGCACCGCACTGTGCCATACCACAGCCGAATTTAGTACCTGTCAGATGCACGATATCTCGCAATGCCCACAGAATCGGCATGTCTTCCGGGGCGTCAAGCATTTCTTCTTTACCGTTGATATTTAAGGTAATCATGTTGGATGGCCTCGTCATTTAAATGGAACTCTATTTTTAAAACAGTATAGCTTATAGGAAAATTTACCATATCAGATTATAAATTCCAGCTACAAAAATTTTGGGGTGATACTCAGGTGACAGCCTTGGTGCGCAACGGATCCAGCAGGGACGAAAGACCGTTATGATCTATTTCCTGCATCAGCGCCAATAGGCGTCCAAGCTCTCCCGCAGGAAAGCCTTCGCGCGCAAACCAATTCAGATATTGTCCGGGGAGGTCAGCAAGCAAGCGGCCTTTGTATTTGCCATAAGGCATCGTATAGCTGACTAAAAGCTGTAAGTCTTCTGGTTTCATGCAGGATTGGAAGTTTGATTATTAGCCGGTTGCCCATCGCAGAACAACATTCAGCAAGCTGTAAATTCTACAAGCTTATTGGCTCTATCGCTGACCGATAAGTAAATTAAATCTGTTGCGGGATGTGCCTGCCGAGACACCCTCAACATTAAATAATTTCTGCGTGCTTACTTGCGGTCTTGCCCACGTCCGCCATCGCTCTTATCACGACCCTTGCCCGACTGCTTAAAGCGTTCCTGCGTAATTGGCTCACGCGGTTGGTAACGGTAGTTCTCATTGCGGATGTTTTGCTGACGCTCATCCTCACGCGGATAACGCTCGCCGGAATATTCACGCTGATAGCCAGGCACCGGTGCAGGCTCTGGCGCTGGCCCTTTACCCCACCGCTCTGAATCAGTATGACGCCGCTCCCAATCACGCCCCAAACGCTCATCCCAGCGTGGCGACGCATCTGCGTGCCAACCGCGGAAATAAGATGGAGGCTGACGATAGTAGCGCACCGGAACGCGCAACACATACATCGGCACGCGATAATATTCTACATAACCCCAAGGCCCGTTATACCAACTGCTGGCATACCAGCGATCCCTGACAAACACCCAGTATAATCCGTCATAAAAGAAATAATTCAGGTTGATTGCCGGATCATAATAAACCGGATAGCCTGGCACCAGAACAAGGCGCGGAAACACCGGAACGTTGATGCCGATACTTACAGAAACATTATCGGGGCGATGGCCAGTAGTGCATGAGGAAGTCGCCACACCTAAAAATAAAGACAGTACTATCAATAAATAGCGCATTTCTAAGCTCCTATTAAATCA
>JBFZCQ010000246.1:0-6899 GCA_041307905.1 Methylotenera sp. | reverse complement strand
CTGAAAAATGAGTGCACGCTCAGGTACAGTCATGCTTTTTTCCTGAATATGTTTCCAGGTTTTAGTTAAATAATCGATATCTGCCAGCAGTTCATCATCCGTAGCAGTTTCTGACATCGTTCTGATGATATAGCCGCCTTTATGCTGTTCAGGCAGCAGGCCCAGCAGACGTGCTTTTAATGACTCCCGTTCTGCTTCAAGTTCAATTCGCTGTGATACGCCAATATGATCCTGCTGTGGCAAATACACGAGAAAGCGCCCAGCAATACTGATTTGCGTAGTCAGGCGCGCACCTTTGGTTCCAATCGGCTCCTTGATTACCTGCACCATAACCGACTGTCCTTCATGCAGCACTTCCTGAATTGGCCTTTGCCCTTCGGAAACGCCGCATTCAATCACATCACCCGCATGCAGAAAAGCTGCTCGCTGCAAGCCGACTTCTACAAAAGCTGATTGCATGCCCGGCAGTACACGGCAGATAACACCACGATAAATATTGCCGACCAGACCTAATGATGAACTGCGTTCAATCTGTAGCTCCTGCATCACGCCATTTTCCATCATGGCGATGCGCGTTTCCTGTGGGGTAACGTTAATTAATATTTCTTCACTCAATTTGTACTTTCTGATTACTGATTATTATTTTTTAAACAATTAAATATATGAACAGTTTTATATATGAATAATATGGTGTTTTCTTAGCAATTCCGCCGTTTCACATATTGGCAGACCCATCACGCCAGTATAGCTGCCTTCAATCTTTTTAATCCATGCGCCAGCCATACCCTGTATGCCATAGCTGCCGGCTTTATCATGATGTTCACCGGATGCGATGTAACAGTCAATCTGCCGCTCTGAAAAGCGGATCATTTCTACTGTAGTAGTGGACAAAACCACTTCTATTTTGTTCATAAAAGCGAGCGCCACAGCTGTATGAACCAAGTGTATACTTCCCGACAATTCAGCCAGCATCTGGCGTGCATCATTATCATCATCAGGCTTCCCCAGCACTTTGCCAGCCAAAGCCACGGTAGTATCTGCCGCCAGAACCGGCCTTGACCGCTGCTCGGCTGACAAACCAAGCAGACACGCCTCGGCTTTTTCTCTGGCAAGCCTTGTCACATAATGCTCAGGCAATTCATATAAAATCTGCGTTTCATCAATATCAGCAGGATGTGTGATGCAGTCGATACCGATCTGCTTCAATAACTCAACACGTCGTGGACTGCGTGAAGCAAGGTAAAGTGTAGGATGTTGTTCAAAATTGTTACGCATATTCGCACTTTAATTTACTATCTCTAAATTAACAAAGATTAAATATATTTGCCCTGATTAAAAAGGACTAAAAAGGTAGCTTAATGATGACTGACTGGCCCGCGCTCTTAAAAATCGGCATTGCTCTTCTTGCGATTGTAAACCCTATCGGCAGCGTTCCCGTATTTATCAGCGCAACCAGCGACTGGAGCGATCAGGAACGAGCGAAAACTGCAAAAACTGCAGCATTCACCGTTTTTATTGTACTGACTATTGCTGCATTTATAGGTGACCAGCTGCTGGATTTCTTTGGTGTATCTATCCCGTCATTTCAGGTAGGCGGCGGCATTCTCCTGATGCTGATCGCCATTTCAATGATGCATGCCAAGCAAAGTGCAGCACATCAAACCGAGGAAGAAAGAGACTCGCTGGCGGATAAAGAAGTGATTGCAATCGTCCCACTCAGCATTCCTTTGCTGGCAGGCCCAGGATCTATCAGTAGCATGATTATTGCAGCCCAGCAAAACAGCAGCTTTACCGGCCATCTTTCATTAACCATCCCGATTTTATTGGTATGTATCATTATCTGGCTGGTATTAACACTGGCAGTTGCAATCGCAAACAAGCTGGGCAAGATTGGTATTAACATCGTAACGCGCATCATGGGTCTAATTTTAGCCGCCATGTCTGTAGAATTTATAGCCCATGGACTCAGCGGGCTGTTTCCTAAACTGTTCGCCTGATATAGCTCAAACAGATGCCAAAAATCAAAATACGCGAATATTGTGGCATCGGGTAAAATACATATTAATCAATATTAAGATATTCATCATGCAATGGAAGCCTCATGCCACCGTCGCGGCAATCGTTGAAGAAAACGGCAAGTTTTTACTGGTAGAAGAAGAAACCGACCGCGGCAATCGTTTTAATCAGCCAGCCGGGCATCTTGAAGATAACGAAACGATTCTGGAAGCCGTGATTCGCGAAACACTGGAAGAAACTGCATACACGTTTGAACCGACTTCATTGCTAGGCATTTATCACTGGAAACATGAACATAACCACACGACCTACCTGCGGTTTGCCTACATTGGCAGCGTGAGCAATCACCAGCCGCTTCTTACCTTGGATGATGGCATTATCCGAGCAGTGTGGATGACAGTAGACGAGATTCGCAACAATGCCAAGCTGATGCGTAGCCCACAAGTCATTACCTGTATCGAAGATTATTTACGTGGTCAACGTTACCCGTTATCTGTTGTTACGCATTTATAAAATAAAACCTATGAACCTGAATAAATCACAAAAGAAAAAAATTGTTGTCGGTCTCTCCGGTGGAGTAGATTCCTCTGTTACTGCACTGCTTTTAAAACAGCAGGGTTATGAAGTCACTGGCCTATTCATGAAAAACTGGGAAGATGACGACACCGATGAATACTGCTCCAGCAAACAGGATCTGATTGATGCGGTATCAGTAGCCGATAAAATAGGTATTGATATCGAAGCAGTTAACTTCAGTGCTGAATACAAAGACCGCGTATTCGCTAACTTTTTAAGCGAATACCAGGCTGGCCGCACGCCTAATCCGGACATTCTGTGTAATGCCGAAATCAAATTCAAGGCATTTCTCGATCACGCGATGGGCATGGGTGCAGACCTGATTGCTACCGGCCACTATGCACAAGTGCGTGAAAATCCATTACAACCAGGCAAATATCAGTTGCTGAAAGCAGATGACGGCAGTAAAGACCAAAGCTACTTTCTGTATCGCCTCAATCAGGCGCAGCTTTCAAAAACGCTATTCCCTCTAGGCACCTACCTCAAGCGCGAAGTGCGTGAAATCGCGCGCGCTGCTGGCCTAATCAATGCCGAGAAAAAAGACTCCACCGGTATCTGTTTTATCGGCGAACGGCCTTTTCAGGAATTCCTGAGCAGATACCTGCCACGTGAACCCGGCGATATGAAAACATCAGAAGGCAAAATAGTGGGCCGCCATGAAGGTTTGATGTATTACACCTTGGGGCAGCGTCAGGGCCTGAAAATTGGCGGCAGCCGCGAAAGCAACGGTGAGCCATGGTTTGTCGCAGCAAAAGACATGGAAAAGAACGAACTGATTGTTGTGCAGGGCCATGAACACCCGCTACTGCTTAATGATGGTTTGAAAGCCGGCCAACTGCATTGGATCAGTGAAGATGACCCTAAAACCAACTGGGTCTATGCGGCAAAAACACGTTACCGCCAACCGGATGCGCCTTGCGAGATTGATGCTATCAACACTGAAGAAGTCACAATCAAATTTGGGCAGAAACAGTGGGCCATCACACCGGGACAATCTGCAGTCGTCTATGAAAGCAATGTCTGTTTAGGCGGCGGTATCATTACCGGCGCCATTTGAAAACTATCACTGATAATTGAGATAATTATGGCTTATGTCCTTAAAACGTCCAAGGCAAGGTAGGCTAGAACTTCATAGAAGACACTTCAATAGAGTATCTAGATTTTTTAGAAAGGTCACTGGCAAAAAGCGACCCATTCCGTGAAAGCGACATCCACTTGGCGTGCGTGCTGGAAGAATTAATTACTTTTCTGGTCGAACGCAACATGATACGTTTTACCGATTTGCCTGTACCAGCACAGAAACGGCTAAATCACAGGCAATCACTGCGTAAGAAAACACAGCTTACAAGCCTGTTAGACGATAACGGCAATATCGCCTGATTCAGTATCAGGCAACACTTAAGTTAATTTGCCGTGTGTTAATTTGCCACCAAGTTAATTCGCTACCGGCATACTATCTATGAATGACTGCCTCTTAATTAAAACGGACTGTAGTCGTTCCAGATTTGGGTAATCGGCAGCTAAATTAATCGTACTGCTGAATCTTAAATTGATATAGCCGAGCATGCAGCCAACAGCAATATCAGCAAGGCTGAACGTATCATCTACACACCACTTGTTATGACCGAGGTCATTATTTAATGCTGTGAGGCCGCGTGTCACTTTATCCATTTGCCTGACAATAAAAGCTTCATCCTGCTTTTGCTCAGACTTGCGCTGTTCCAGCATCACGGCAACTGCCGCATCACATACGCCATCAGCCAAAGCCTCCCAGCGACGCACCGCAGATTTGGCCGTATTATCTTTAGGAATTAAATGCGCCAAAGGTGTACGATTATCCAGATATTCAGCAATCACACGTGAGTCGTACAAGCTGTCAACATCATCACCTAAAACCAGCACCGGCACCTTGCCCAGTGGGTTATAAAGTTTTACTGGACAATCCGGATCAGACAGAACCACCTCATGCAGTTTGATATCAATATGTTTTTCAGCAGCAACAATGCGAATTTTACGGGCGTACGGACTGTTAATGGTATATAAAAGCTTCATGATTTTTTTACTTAAGATGTTATTTAGTCATATTGATTGTTGATAGCATTATAATTCAAACTCAGCTTTGGCCACGATAACAATATGACGCTATTTAAAAAATACTACCCAATCGGGTCTGCCGCTTTTTACGAGCTGGTATCAGCGCAGGTAAAGGATGCGCTGAATGAAGACATAGGCAGTGGCGACCTTACTGCGCTGCTTGTTCCAAAAGAACAAATAGTCAGCGCCACGATTATCGCTCGTGAAAGCGCAATCATTTGCGGTCAGGATTGGGTCAATGCATGCTTCAAGCTCATTGATATCAATGTACAGATTGAGTGGCTGGTTAATGAAGGTGACCGTGTTCAGCCGGATCAGTTATTATGCAAAATTAATGGCTTGGCGAGGCCATTACTCAGCGCAGAACGCTGCGCACTGAATTTTCTGCAAACACTGTCTGCCACTGCGACCGAGACGCGTAAATATGTGGACGCCATCGCCGGCACTAATGCACAGATTCTGGATACGCGTAAAACGATTCCGCACTTGAGACTGGCGCAGAAATATGCTGTTACTGTTGGTGGTGGGCACAATCAGCGCCTTGCGCTATATGACGGCATTCTGATTAAAGAAAATCACATTGCAGCAGCTGGCAGCATCAGCAAAGTCATGCAGGAGGCTTTTGCACTCAACACCGGCAAAAGCATACAGATTGAAGTAGAAAATCTGGAACAGTTAAAACAGGCTCTGGAGTCGCGTGCGACCAGCATTCTGCTTGATAACTTCAGTAATGACCTGTTACGAGAAGCGGTAAATATCAATAACCAAACCGGTAAGAAAGCTGTACTGGAAGCTTCTGGCGGCATCACACTCGATAATGTTCGTGCATTGGCACTCACCGGAGTTGATCGCATATCCATTGGCTCTCTTACTAAGAACATACAAGCCATTGATCTCTCTATGCGTATTGATGAATTAAAAAAAGCTACAATTTAAAGGTTAAGGTTTAAGAATTGAATTGTATAAATATTTACTGTGTTTCCAAATAAGGCACTAATCATGAGCAAAGCCACGTCATTTATCAGACCAACTGGCCGTATAACATTAGGTGATACGCTACGCATGTTAGTCAATGATGGCATTCTGGATAAAATACAGGCTGAAAAGCTATACAAAGACCGCCGGCTGGATAGCTCAAATCTACATCCATTAGTAGTGATTAGTGAGAAAAAGTGGAAAAATCTTAAACCACCCCACAACGCACTCACTGTAGAGTGGCTATCTTCATGGCTGGCAGGACATGCAGGGTTGGAGTATTACCATATTGACCCACTGAAACTGGATTTTGGCGAGGCCTCCCAGGTCGTATCAAAAGGGTATGCCGAACGTCTGAAAATCATGCCGATTTCAGTCAAGAACGGTCAGGCAATCATTGCTACCACCGAACCTTTCAACACCGACTGGGTTGCAGACTTGGAACGTGTGCTTAATATGAAAATAAAGCTGGTGGTTGCCAACCCACTCGAACTTAACCGTTACCTGCCAGAGATGTACAACCTCGCAAATTCAATGCACGCAGCAAACCTCTCAAAGGCCGGGCAAATTCTCGGTGTTCAGAATTTTGAGCAGTTGGTAGAGTTGGGTATAGATAAAAATCTGGATGCCAATGAACAGCATGTAGTAAACATTGTAGACTGGCTGTTTAAATATGCGTTTGAGCAGCGTGCCAGTGACATTCATCTGGAGCCAAGGCGCAACATAGGGCTGATGCGCTTCAGAATTGATGGTGTGCTGCATCAGGTGTATCAGATCCCGCCCAATATCATGAATGCAATCACCAGTCGCATCAAGCTGCTGGGTCGTATGGATATGGTTGAAAAACGTCGTCCGCAAGATGGCCGCATTAAAACTTTATCTTCAGAAGGCAGTGAAATCGAATTGCGTCTTTCTACCATGCCTACCGCGTTTGGCGAAAAACTCGTCATGCGTATTTTCTCGCCTGATATCTCTAGCAAAGACTTTATCGCATTAGGATTTTCACAATTACAGGCCGATAAATGGAACACTTGGGCTAAAGCTCCCAACGGCATTATTTTAGTCACCGGCCCTACGGGCTCCGGTAAAACCACTACACTTTACTCAACCCTGCGCATGCTCGCCACACCGGAAGTCAATGTGTGCACAGTAGAAGACCCTATTGAAATGGTGGAACCTTCATTTAACCAGATGCAAGTGCAGCACAATTTAGGGCTAGGATTTGCAGAAGGCATACG
>JBFZCQ010000245.1:0-3662 GCA_041307905.1 Methylotenera sp. | reverse complement strand
TACTGAGTCAGGATTTTTTATTCGTTCATTTCAATAATGACTTATTGAAAAGAGGTTGAATTAACCGTGAACGATAGCTGTGATTTCTGCAGCAGCAGCAGCTGGATCAGCAGCGCCGTAGATAGCAGCACCAGCAACAACGATAGTTGCACCAGCGTCAACAACTTGTTTAGCTGTAGCAGCTTTAACGCCACCAGCAACTGAGATTTCAACGCCTAAGTTCAAACCAGCAACTAAAGCCAAGTCAGCGAATGGTGTTTGACCAGCAGCTTGTTGGTCCAAACCAGTGTGAACGCCAATGATGTGTGCGCCAGCAGCAGCAACTGCTTTAGTAACAGCAGCTTTGTCAGCAACGTTGATCAAGTCAACTTGTGCTTTTTTGCCGTATTTGTTTGCAACATCGATTACGCCTTTGATTGTACCGATATCAGAAATACCTAATACAGTAACGATGTCAGCACCAGCTTTGAAGAATGGCTCAGCTTCGTAGAAACCAGCGTCAGCTGTTTTCAAGTCAACCAAGATTTTGTTGTTTGGGAATTTAGCGCGCAAAACTTCAAGCAATTTGATACCGTTGTGCTTGATGCATGGTGTACCGATTTCCAAGATGTCCACGTGTGGAGCAACTGTAGTTGCCAAAGCAACTGTTGCGTCGAAATCTAATGAATCTAATGCCATTTGGGTTAATGCCATGGTGTATCTCCGTTTATTAATATTAAGATATTGCTAATTTGAAGTGCTATCTTCTTATGAAAAACAGCACTCTAAAAAAACTGGACACTTATAGTAAATGCCCAGCCGATTTATGTCAATTATTAAAGCGGTTTACGCATTAATAATTTTTACTCCAAGCGCTAACTAACTTATAGTTTTGCGCTTAATGCAGCTTCAAGTTTGTTTTGGTCAACTACGAAACCGCGAATACCTTCAGCCAATTTTTCTGTTGCCATTGCATCTTCGTTCAGTGCAAAACGGAACTCAGCTTCTGTCAATCTAGCTGGAGCGGCTGTTTTCGCGCCGCCATCAACCAGCAGGCGTGTCAGTTCGCCTTGTGTTGCTTCCAGTTCTTGCAACAGGTTAGGAGCGATAGTCAAACGATCGCAGCCAGCCAAAGCTGTAACTTCACCGATGTTACGGAATGAAGCACCCATGACAACAGTTTTGTAACCGTGTTCTTTGTAATAAGCGTAGATTTTACGTACAGACAATACGCCTGGATCTGTTTCTGATGTGTATGTTTCACCAGTTTTAGCTTTGTACCAGTCAAGGATACGGCCAACGAATGGTGAAATCAGGAACACGCCTGCTTCAGCACATGCACGTGCCTGACCAAAACCGAACAGCAATGTCAGGTTACAGTTGATACCTTCTTTTTCAAGGATCTCGCCGGCTTTAATACCTTCCCAGGTTGAAGCCAGTTTGATCAGAACGCGGCTTTTATCTACGCCAGCTTCTTCGTACAATTTGATAATTTTACGACCTTTAGCCACCATTGCATCAATATTGAATGACAGACGTGCATCAACTTCAGTTGAGATACGGCCTGGCACTTCTTTAACGATTTCCATACCGATCAATACAGCCAGTTTGTCAGCAGCATTATCGATTTGTTGTTCTTTAGAACCACCTTGTGCTTTTGCGTAAGCAATCGCAGCATCAATCAATGGAGCGTATTGTGGCAATTGGCTTGCTTTTAACAATAATGATGGATTGGTTGTTGCGTCGTATGGTTTAACCGCTTTAATCGCCTCAACATCACCTGTATCTGCCACGATTGTGGTCATAGTTTTTAATTGCTCTAATAAAGTAGCCATTACCTGCCTCCTAAAAATTATTTGAATACAACAGTCTTACACAAAATCAAGACCAATATTATATCTTAAAAATTATATGGTGTCCTCATATGTAGGCTCAGGTTTGATTCTTCTGTCATAAGCCACCGGAATATTATGCTTTCTGCGCTCAAGCGGAATAGTGATAACAAACTCTGCGCCTTGGCTCCGGGTATTTTCTACCCAAACAGTACCGCGATGTTTTCTGATAGTAATTCCTACAAAATACAACCCCAAACCGCTCCCATCCTGATCCTGATGCTCTCCATCAGCACGGCTGAAACGCTTGAACAGTTTCTGAATCTTATCTTCAGGAACACCTGGCCCCTGATCAACCACTTTCAAACGTAATGCCACTTCATCTTTATCTATGATGACTTTAATCACCGAACCTGCCGGGGAATAATTAACGGCATTTAACAAAACATTAGACACAGCCCTAAACAGGAGTCCGAAGTCACCTCTTACCCAAACATTATCTTCCGGACAATCCATTTCCAGAGAGATATTTTTAATAGCCAGCAACTCATAAATATCATCGACTACCTGCTGCGTTAAACTTACCATGTCCAGCACATGAAATTTATTCACGTCTGACATTTCCGCACGAGATGCCTGCAAGAATCCCTCTGCCATGTTGTGCGCACGTTCCAGCAAATGCCTCATACGCTCTGAATATTTATTATGTTCAAACTTTTCAAGAAGTAGCATTGCCGCACCTAATGGCGAGCGGATGTCATGAGAGATAAACACCAAAGTATCACTCCTGGTTTTATGCATATCTCGCAAGTGTTTAGCTGTTAACGTCAATCTCCGAATACGCCCTTGCTGTGGATCTTCGGCGCTATGCGGCGATTGCGTTTCCTGCTCCATTCCTAACCTGGCGAGTTCATCCTGCAAATTCTGCAATGCATGATCTAACGCGGCTTGTGCAGCATTGACTTTAACGCAACGCCATAAAGGATATGCAAGCAGTATTGCCAATATTAAACCAGTTGGCGGTATCCATATTTTATAAAAATACGCTATTGCAAATACCAGACAAACAACAGCCATGATGTACACAAAGATGCTAAACAAGCTATGTAAGGAGGATAATTTGGAAAACCATAGCAAAGGCAGCACGGCCAAAATGATAGTTAGCAAACATGTCAGCCAGATTGGTGCATGTGCAACAGATTTATTGTCAATGATTACAGAAAATAGTTGCGCGTTAATCTCAGCGCTTAATGCTAACAAGCAGGCAGTTAGCCCAAGACCAACCATTATTAAAATACGATCTTTAAATTGCATGAGGTTTATTTAATTACCGTTTTGATCATTCCAACTGCTATTTAATCAAGCGATCAAAGGTAATCTTGGATTAATTGCTACGCTCAAGTCTGTAGCCCTGCTGATAAATCGAGGTCAGCCTCCATCCATATTCAGGCGTCAATTTTAATTTTGTTCGCAAATGGCTGACATGCACATCTACCTTACGCGTTTCTATATCCGGCGATGCACCCCATACCACTTGCATTAAATGAGACCTCGACAACAGCACGCCTTCATTTTTCATAAAGTACAATGCCAGGTCAAATTCCTTATCAGTAAGCTTAAAGTCTTCACCACCCATACTAGCCATACGCAACTTGGTATCAAACTTTAACGAACCAAATTCAAGACATGGATCATTATTCGACTGCGGATTGGCCCGTCTTAACAAAGCATTGACACGTGCCAGCAATATTGCGCGGCTTGCCGGTTTAACCAAATAGTCGTCGGCTCCTGCATCTATTACACCTACGATATCCTGCTCTTCGGAATGACCAGTAAGAAAGATAAGAGGTG
>JBFZCQ010000244.1:0-2596 GCA_041307905.1 Methylotenera sp. | reverse complement strand
TAAACCACTTAATTGCCAACAATTAGAATTTTTTACCGAAACCAACACTGACTACCCATGGATCTATGTCTAACTTATCAATTTTGTGATATCCACCTGCAGTACCTGCTGCACCCTGTGTATCCAATTTAACATCTGTATCAAACCAGATTTTTTTCACGTCAAAGTTAACCAACCAACGGTCTGTCAGATTTATGTCTAAGCCGGCTTGCAATGCAGGACCCCAACTATTGCGATCAACACGAATAGGTCTGCCACCTACCACTGTGTCAGCTGTTAGACCATTCTCCATTACACGGATGTAAGAAACACCTGCTCCAATATATGGGTCAAATGTCTGGTCTGGATTAAAGTGCCATTGTACAGTTAATGTTGGTGGCAACAGGTTGATATCACCAAGTTTCTCGCTATTAAGCAATGCGCCTTTACTTGAAGTCTGTACATCATGCTTAGCCCCTAAAGCCAGAATAAGTTCCGCAGCAATGTTTTTAGTGAAATAATAAGATATATCCAACTCAGGAATTGTTTGGCTATCAACTTCCAAGTTTGCATTTGCATCACCGTACAAAGCATTAGCTACTCCTGCGCCATAAGCAGCATCTGTCTTCTCACCTAACTTACTGCTCTCACTTGGATTAATATTGGTAGCACGTAAGCGTACAACCCAATCACCAGCTTCAGCCTGAGCCAACATTGGGGTAAAGGCAGCGGCTAACGCCAACACTAATAATGATTTTTTCATTCTACGTACTCTCCACTTAAAAAATAATTAAATAAACCTAATTCGATTAAGGAGATTATAAATGCCCAAAAGACAAAAAGTTTGATTTGCATCAAATCAACAACAGCTAAATGCTAAATGTTGTTTTTATACAACACAAAATCAGGTTTTAATTCAAATAAGGCAATAGATTCTACGTGTGCAGTATGCGGAAACATGTTGATCACTCCAGACGCCTTTAGTAGATAGCCTTTTTCATTCACCAACACCCCGGCATCACGCGCTAATGTTGCCGGACTGCAAGACACATATACGATACGCTGTGGGCTATTAACGGAGTCCAGAGATTTTACGAGTTCATAGGCGCCATCCCGCGGCGGATCAATCAGCCATTTATCAAAATTCCCTAATCCTGTCAGTGCTTCCGGTGTCATTTTGAATAAATCCGAAACACCAAATTTAACATTACCTATACCATTTAGCTGAGCACTTTCATTAGCGCGCTCAACCAAGTTAGCCAGCCCCTCCAAACCCAGCACATGTGCACCGCTGCGAGCTATTGGCAAGGTAAAATTACCGATCCCGCAAAAAAAATCTGCAATCTTTTCGCTGTCTTTAGGCGCCAGTAACTGCATAGCGCGGCGTATCATCACGTGATTGATCTGCGGGTTAACCTGTGTAAACTCGTTGGGCTTAAAGGGGTAAGTCAAACTAAACTCAGGCAGACTATATTTTAATTGTGGAGCATCTATTGGATAGAACGGTTTAATGGTGTCTGGTCCTTTAGTTTGCGTCCAGACTTGCACCGCATGTTCATCGGCAAACGATTTCATCAACGTTTCATCCTGTGGCGTCAACGGACCCATGATGCGCAGAATCAACACGATAACTGGCTTATCCTCTGTTGCCTCGCGCCCATTGTGTCGGTCGGGCTCGCCGACGGCCAATTCAATTTGCGGGATTTTATCTTTAAGACTTAATTGTAATATTAGCTGCTGCAATGGCTCGATTAAGGCAGAGACCTCTGGCGCGAGTACCTCACATGAATTCATGTCAGCGACGAAGCGTGTAGATTTTTCATTAAAACCTACTAAAACACGCTGTTTCTTTTCTACGTATTTGACGCTCAATCTGGCTTTATGGCGATAACCCCATGCTGGGCCGTAAAGTGGCGGCAGCATGTTCTCTGCTTTTACTTTACCAATATGCCACAGGTCTTTTTCAAGTAATCTTTGCTTAGCTGCAACTTGTGCTGCGAAATCCAGATGCTGCAATTTGCAACCTCCGCATTTACCGAAATGAACGCACTTGGGAGTAACGCGCTGGTTGGATTGCTTCAGCACCTTAACCACATTGGCAACTTCGTAAGATGGCTTGACTAAATGCGATTGAAAAGTCACTTTTTCATTCGGCAATGCGCCATCAATGAAAATAGTTTTGCCATCAACATGCGCAACGCCCCGACCTTCCTGATCTAGAGATTCGATAACTGCCTGCTTAATTTCAAAGACTTGCGAAATTGAGTTGCGACTGCGCGAACGACGTGCCATAAAAAAACCTGCGATTGAATTTAAGGCGTAATTTTAACCCGAATAATTTGTAAATTATTGGAATAACAACATTGAGTAATCACATTTGTTTACTTAGCAAACACAATCGCTTTAACGACACACTTTAATATCGAATAGGTATGAATGAATGCTGGACTTATTTCCAGGCTGCTAAGAATTCTGTCCAATGCGGCGCGCTGTAGCCTGCCAGCGTGTCGCGCACCAGTTTGATCTCCGCATCATAAGCAGCTGGCGTTAAATGACCGCGCATAAGTTGAAAACGCAAAAACACCAGATGCGTATTGGCGACATCTGTTTCACAGTA
>JBFZCQ010000243.1:0-2506 GCA_041307905.1 Methylotenera sp. | reverse complement strand
AGCCAATATCTTCCTACTGTTACTGTCGTGCTAAGCAGTCCTGCACAACGCTGCTTGGAAACAGCAGCGGCTCTCTCTGTATTGAATCAAGTACAAATAAAGGTTGAAGGTTTTTTAAGTGTAGATAGCAGTGTAGAACGTATTGCTGAAGAGTTGGCAAATAAATACAGTACAAAAACAGTGTTAATAGTCGGGCATCAGCCGAATCTTGGATTGCTGATTGTCAAATTGTTGGGTATGCACCAGAGTGCCGGAGTAGTTAAAAAAGGCTCGGTCTGGTGGTTGCGGCAACGGCTTTCTGGCAATGATGAAACGTATTATATTTATACAGTCAAGCAGCCTGACAGCTAGAGCAAGCACCAGAATTTTTATTTAAAATTTCTGAAGTGCTAGAAATATTTATTTAAATGCATGCATAACTATATATGTATGCTATTTTGGGTGTCGTAGTATGCATTTGATTATTTTAACAAATGGTGTTTTCTAAGAAGCCTCCACCGCTTAGTGAATAGTTTTAAGACCGGTTTGTAATTAAATTCTTATGGATATTTAAGAAGTTTTAATTAATTAAGGAGTGCTAAACATGAATTTTGTTAAACGTTTATTCAGTACATTTCTAGCAGCATCTATATTGTTCACAGGTTCAATTCAAACAGTTCAGGCAGCGATGATCAGTGCCGAGCAGGTTGCTGAGAGTTCTATCACTAGTCAAGGTAATCAAGACCGCACGCTTATTGTTGCTGCATTGTCACGTGAAGATGTGCAATCTGCATTAGTTGCTCGCGGTATTGATCCGGCACAGGCAAAGGATCGTGTTGCTGCGTTGAGTGATGAAGAAGCAAGTGTAGTTGCTTCACAGTTAGACACCGCTCCAGCTGGCGGTATTATCGGTGCGATTGTACTGATATTCCTGGTATTGTTGCTAACTGACATTCTTGGCTTCACTAAGATTTTCCCTTTCACAAGGTCTGTGCGTTAATTTAAAATCATTGTAATTGACAGTGTTGTACACAAAAATAGCCAGTATGATACTTAAATGTTTCATACTGGTTTTTGCTTTCTTGCTAAGCGCTTGCGCAGCAAGCGGTGTTCGTGAAGTTACGCAAAATCCGCAGTTCCCCAGACAGCATGAGCTGACTGAAACGCCATTTTTCCCGCAAGAGTTATATCATTGCGGCCCGGCTGCGCTGGCAACGGCTTTAAATGCTGTTGAAATGGATGTCAGTCCGGATCAGCTTGTTCCTGAAGTCTATATTCCAAGCCGTAAAGGCAGCCTGCAAATCGAAATGCTTGCTGCAGCACGCCGGCACGGCGCGCTGGCTGTAAAAATTGAGCCCGAACTTGGTGCCGTGTTAAAAGAAATTGAGGCTGGTAACGTTGTCCTTGTGATGCAGAACCTTGGTTTATCATGGGCTCCATCCTGGCATTATGCTGTTGTTGTTGGCTATGACTTGGACAAAGAACTTATCTGGTTGCGTTCTGGCACTTTTGAACGTTTTGAAATGAGTTTAAGTGCCTTTCAGCGCACATGGGCGCGCAGTAAATATTGGGCATTTGTGGCTTTAAAGCCGGGGGATTTACCTGCAAGCGGCGAAGTAGAAGCAGTTATTTCCGCACTCATCTCTTATGAGAAAACTGCTGGCGCAGCTAAAGCGAAAGTGGCATATGCGGCCGCAGCAAAGCGTTGGCCAGATAATCTTGTATTGTTAACCGGGCTAGGCAATAGTAATTTTGTTACTGGTGATTTGACAGGGGCGGCATCCGTGTTCCGTAAAGCAACTTCAGCACATTCTGATTCGGCAGTCGCCCATAATAATCTGGCTAATGTGCTGCTTGCCCAAGGTGATGTATTGGCTGCAAAAGAATCTGCAGAAAAAGCAATGCGATTAGCAGATAATAATCAAATGTTAAAATCTCAGATTCAGAAAACCATAGATGAGATTAACGCCTATTCAGTTAAGAAATAACATTAGGCTAAAATTTAATTAGCCTAATGTTTCATTTTTTATTATTTCTTTTTAGGCCTGCCGGTTTTAATGGCAGGCACTTTAGCCAGTGCAGCTTTCAACGCTGCATCTGTCATGGCGCTAAGCTGCATGATGCCGGCACGTAATAATTCACTCTTTTTCGCTGGCTGGCCCAGTTTATTTAAGCGTTCTTTCAGCACATGAAATTGCGCATATTCAACTTTTGGCATCGTGAAGCTGTCACGTTCCATTTTAAGTTTTGGCGTTTTTTCTTTAGCAACTTTTACTTTTTCAGATTTTTTAGGCGCTGCAGTTTTTGCAGCGCTGGTGGCTAATACTGTTTTTGCAATAGCTGCTTTTGCCTCAGACTTAACAGCAGTCGTTTTAGCTGCAGGTGTTTTGACGGGTGCTGATTTGGGTGCAGCATCTTTTTTAACAGGCGCAGTTTTTTCAACTGGTGCGCTTAACGCTGCTGCTTGTACAGGGTTGATTTTTGACATAAAGTTACCTTTTCACTCAAATAAACTATATAAACAGTT
>JBFZCQ010000242.1:0-2750 GCA_041307905.1 Methylotenera sp. | reverse complement strand
GATCTTGTCGCCAACTTTAACTTTAACTTCTTTTACCGTACCGGCATGAGAAGATGGAATATCCATAGATGCTTTGTCAGACTCAACCGTAATTAGCGAATCTTCCTTAGCGATGATATCGCCCGCTTTCACCAGCACTTCAATCACATCAACGCTATCAAAGTTGCCGATATCAGGTACCAATACTTCAATTAAATTACTCATGCCTACCCCTTGCTTTAAACTTTGGTTATTTGCTGCAATTTTATCATCAAACCATACTATTCAATGACATTACGCCTACAATCATGCAGACTAAATGCATTAAATTTCATATGAAATCAACACGTACTACCAAATAAAAAGGGCGCGAAATCGCACCCTTTTTACTGCTTTAAAAAACTAAAGTAACAGTCTGCGAACATCACTCAACATCATACGCATATGGCTAGTAAAACGCGCGCCATCGGCACCATCGATCACACGATGATCATATGAAAGTGACATTGGCAAAATCAAACGCGGTTCAAACGTTTTAGTTTTTGCGTCGTACACAGGTTGCATGGATGAACGTGACACGCCTAAAATCGCCACTTCAGGGCAATTAATGATCGGCGTAAACATCGTACCGCCAATACCGCCCAGACTTGAGATTGTGAAGCAGCCACCCTGCATCTCTTCAACTTTCAATTTACGCTCACGGGCTTTGGCAGACAGCTCACCAAGGTCACGAGCAATATCCAGCACATCCTTCTGATGGACATCACGCACTACCGGCACCACCAAGCCATCAGGCGTGTCGCAGGCAAAACCGATATTGAAATAGTTTTTCAATATCAGGCTATCGCCATCAGGTGACAATGAAGCATTGAAGTTCGGGTAAGCTTTAAGTGCATTAACTGAAGCTTTGATCAGGAACGCCAGCATTGTAAGCTTAACACCGCGTTTCTCTGCATCACTCTGCATAGACTTACGGAAGTCTTCCAGATCCGTGATATCAGCATCATCAAACTGCGTAACATGCGGTGCAGTTACCCAATTACGATGCAGATTTGCGCCTGACAGCTTTTTGATACGTGACAGCGGTTTAGTCTCAATTGCACCAAACTGGCTGAAATCAATAACCGGCATTGGTAAGGCAGCCAGACTGCTTACGCCTGCACCCATGTTTTCAGTGCGTGGTTTAGCCAGCTCAGATTTTACATAGGTTTGAACATCGCTTTGCAGGATACGGTTTTTAGGACCGGTACCCTTAACCAAGGCTAGATTCACACCCAGTTCACGTGCAAATTTACGAATAGACGGGCTAGCGTGCGAAAGCTTACCGGGAGCCACAACGACACTCTCGCCTACCGGCACCGGCTGATGAGCAGGTACGATTGGTTTAGGCGGCTCCGGAGCAGGTCTCGTTGGCTCAGGGATTACAGCTTTAGGTGCCTCTGCTACAGCAGCAGCCTTGGCTGGCACAACAGCTTCAGGCGCTGCTGCCGCATCGCTGACATCCATGGTCATAATCAAAGTACCCTGCGCCGCTTTATCGCCCACTTTAATCTTTACTTCTTTTACCACACCTGCAAACGGCGATGGAATATCCATAGAAGCTTTATCAGACTCAACGGTCATCAAGGAATCATCCTTGGCAATCGTATCACCAGCTTTTATTAATACTTCAATCACGTCCACGCTATCGAAATTACCGATATCGGGGACAAATATGTCTTGAACTGCCATCTGTGTATATCCTTAAACTGTCGTTGGGTTTGGCTTGTTAGAATTTAAGTTGTATTTCTTAACTGCTTCTGCCACTTTAGCTACAGGCAACTTGCCATCATCACTTAAAGCTTTTAATGCGGCGACCACAACGTAGTATTTATTTACTTCAAAGAAATCGCGCAATGCTTCACGGCTGTCTGAACGGCCGAAACCATCCGTACCAAGTGCAACAAATCTATTAGGCACAAAGCGTTGAATCTGCTCGGCAAAGCTCTTCATATAGTCTGTAGACGCAATCACAGGGCCTTGAGCATCTTTCAGGCACTGCGCAACATAGCTGACTCTTTGCGGTTTTTCCGGGTTCAACATGTTCCAGCGGTCACAATCCAAACCTTCACGGCGCAACTCAGTGAAACTTGGCGCACTCCATACATCGGCAGCAATACCCCAATCTTTTTCCAATAGCTCAGCAGCTGCAATCACTTCACGCAGAATCACACCACTACCCATTAACTGAACTTTCTCACCCTTGGCTTTAGATTTACTGAAGCTGTACATACCTTTAAGGATGCCCTCTTCAGAACCTTTCGGCATTTCTGGATGCGTGTAGTTTTCATTCATCAGAGTGATGTAGAAATATACGTCCTCTTGATTTTGCACCATGCGGCGCAACCCATCCTGAATAATCACTGCCAACTCATAAGCAAACGTCGGGTCGTAAGAAACACAGTTTGGAATCGTTGCTGACATCAGATGGCTATGGCCATCTTCATGCTGCAAACCTTCACCGTTCAATGTAGTACGGCCTGCCGTAGCTCCCAACAGGAAGCCACGTGCACGTGAGTCACCTGCTAACCAAGCTAAATCGCCAATACGCTGGAAACCGAACATTGAGTAGTAAATATAGAACGGGATCATCTGTGTACCGGTGACACTATATGAAGTCGCCGCTGCCAGCCAACTGGAGAACGCTCCAGCCTCGTTAATACCTTCTTCCAGAATCTGGCCATCTTTAGATTCTTTATAGTACATCACCTGATCAGAATCCTGTGGTTCAT
>JBFZCQ010000241.1:0-8051 GCA_041307905.1 Methylotenera sp. | reverse complement strand
AATTGAAAATCTGTATTCGACTGATCTGGCCGCGGTTATTGTGGCTAACGGCGAGAAAGTGCCGGAATCACTCATGTCCGCTGCTGATGCGCATGCTGCGCCTCTATTTACCTCTACATTACGCAGCCCGGCGTTGATGGATTTTCTGAGTCATTATCTGGCGCAGGCGGTGGCAGAATCTGTCAGTCTGCATGGTGTTTTTATGGAAGTGCAGGGCTTTGGAGCATTGATTAAAGGCGAAGCAGCCATTGGTAAAAGTGAGTTGGCGCTGGAGCTGATTTCACGCGGGCATCGTCTTGTTGCAGATGATATCGTAGATTTTTTCCGCATTTCACCGGAGCGGGTGGAAGGGCGCTGCCCTGCATTGTTGCAGGACTTTCTGGAAGTGCGCGGCTTAGGCATCTTGAATATTCGCGCTATTTTTGGCGATAACTCAGTCAAGCCAACTAAGCCGCTGGATTTGATTATTCAGCTTGAAATGGCAGATAAGCTGGCACCGCAACTGCTGGATAGGCTCAACATCAAAACCCTGCATGAAGAAGTGCTAGGTGTTAAAGTACCCAAAGTGCAGATTCCGATTGCAGCCGGACGCAACATTGCGGTACTGGTAGAAGTTGCAATTCGCAACCACGTGTTATTATTGCGCGGTATCAACGCAACCAAGCAGTTTACGCAACGTCACCAGCGTGAGATGAAAAAGAACCGATAGCGATTTTAAGTTAATTAAGATGAAGCAATTGATTATTGTGACTGGCCTGTCCGGCTCAGGTAAAAGTATCGCATTGCGTGCGCTTGAAGATAGCGGCTATTACTGCATCGACAATTTGCCGGCAACGATGCTGCCTAATCTGTCTGAGCATCTGACGACTGTGAATCATAACCTTGTGGCGATTAGCATCGATAGCCGCAGTGCGGCGATTGAAACGCTGCCTGCCTATATAGAGTTGCTTAAATCGCAGAATGTAGACACGCGCGTTTTGTATCTGGAATCTAATGTGGAAACACTGGTCAAGCGTTTTAGCGAAACCAGGCGCAAGCATCCTTTAAGTAAAGATACGACAACATTAGCCGAAAGCATTGCTTTCGAGCGCGATTTGCTGGGTAATCTTGGTAGTCTGGGTCATGTGATTGATACCAGCAACCTTAGTGCGAATACATTGCGTGGCTGGGTAAAAGATGTGGTGTCGAGTGAGCATGCCGGGCTGACGCTCTTGTTTACTTCATTTGGATTTAAGCATGGCATACCGCTGGATGCTGATTTTGTGTTTGATGTACGCTGTTTGCCTAACCCTCACTATGACCCGATTTTACGTGAGTTAACGGGCAAAGATGCACAGATTAAAGCGTATCTGGAAGTGCATGATTCGGTACAGGAAATGCTCTCAGATATTCGAGCCTATGTAGAAAAATGGTTGCCTTGTTTTGTGATGGATAACCGTGGTTATTTGACTGTGGCAATCGGTTGTACGGGCGGCCAGCACCGTTCGGTTTATATGGTTGAGCAGTTAAGCCAATATTTTCAGTCGCAGCAAAAAGTGCTGACGCGGCACCGAGAGCTTAAATAGTAGAAGCAATTAGATTAGTTAGGTACTTATAAACAATGATTGGTATTTTAATTATCACACATGGTACCTTCGGCGATAGTCTGCTGGAGTGTGCGAACCATATGTTAGGCAAGACGCCTCCGCAGTTAGCTTCACTGGCAGTAAGCAGTAAAGATGATCCTAATAGCGTGATACCTAAAGCGATCGCATTAGTCGCTCAAGTAAACAGTGGTGATGGTGTGCTAGTGCTGTCGGACATGTACGGTGCTACCCCATGTAATATCGTGACTCAGATACTGCAGCCGGGCATCGTCGAAGGAGTGGCTGGCGTCAATTTGCCGATGCTGGTCAGAGTCATGACTTATCGGCAACAACCTTTATTGGTGGTGGTAGATAAGGCATTAAGCGGAGGTCGCGAAGGTGTTGTCGCTTTTGGGCGTGAAAATTGTGAACGATATGAGCAGGCGCCAATTAAACAACAGGGTTTAGATCATAATGATTAGTAAGCAAGTAGAAATTATTAACAAACTGGGCCTGCATGCCCGTGCGTCAACTAAGCTCACGCAAACCGCGAGTAAGTTTGCCAGTGAGGTATGGATAGTGCGTAATGGTCGCCGCGTCAATGCTAAAAGCATTATGGGAGTCATGATGCTGGCAGCGGCAAAAGGTGCAATCCTTACACTGGAGGCTAACGGCGCTGATGAGGACGCAGCTATCAATGCATTGACTGCATTGATTGAAGACTACTTCGGCGAAGGCGAATGACTAGTTTCAGTGTTCATGGTGTAGGCGTTTCCAGTGGCATAGCTATTGGCCAGGCTCATCTTCTCTCCAACGCATTATTGGAGGTTGTACATTACCAGCTGCCTAAACATTTAATCGATGATGAAATAAAGCGTTTTAGTGACGCGATCGCAGCTGTTAAGCATGATTTAGTGCAAATCAAGGCAAGTTTGCGTAAGAATGCGCCTGCGGAACTGGCCGCATTTATTGGCACGCATCTGATGATGCTGGAAGACAAGTCCCTGTCCGAAGTGCCCAAGGATATTATCAGAAATGAGCAATGTAATGCCGAATGGGCAATCAAACTGCAAATGGATGACATTGTTGACCAGTTTGAGCAGATTGAAGACAGTTATTTACGTGAACGCAAGCAGGATGTCATTCAGGTTGTCGAGCGCATTATCAAGGTGCTGCTTGGACATCAGGGCCAGTTAACTACCGAACAGCAAACCAGCGCGCTACATCAGGAGCGTAAACTGATTCTGGTTGCACACGATGTTTCGCCGGCGGATGCCATTCAATTCAAGCAGCACCAGTTTGCTGCATTTATTACTGATGTCGGCGGTGCAACATCACATACTGCCATTCTTGCGCGCAGTCTTAATATTCCTTCCATAGTTGCATTGCAGCGTGCGCGAGATTTAATCAACGATGGTGAGCTCATCATCGTTGATGGAGATCAGGGTGTTGTGATTGTTAACCCGTCCAAAGAAATTCTTGAAGAGTACAAGTTAAAACAAGAAGAGTGGGAACTCGAGCAGCAAAAACTGCAGCGCATCAAAACCACGAAAGCGCTGACGCTAGATGGAACGCAGATCGAACTTCTGGCTAATATTGAGGTGCCGGAAGACGTCGTAGCTGTGAAAGCATCCGGTGCTACCGGTATTGGTTTGTATCGTACTGAATTTCTGTTCATGAACCGGCATGATATGCCGAATGAAGAAGAACAGTTTGAGGCTTATAAGTCAGTGGCAAAAGCTATGAAAGGCTTACCGGTCACTATTCGTACGCTGGATTTAGGCGCGGATAAACAGATGAACCCTGATACTGTGGTGAATTCACCCAACCCGGCTTTAGGCTTGCGTGCAATTCGTCTGTGCCTGTCTGAGCCACAGATTTTTCATACGCAATTACGCGCACTGTTGCGGGCATCGCATTATGGAAAAATCAAGATTCTGATTCCAATGCTATGTATGCTTTCAGAATTAAGACAGACAAAGTTGTTTCTTGAGCGTGCCAAAGCGAGCCTGCGCAAGGAAAAAATACCATTTGATGAAGAGATTGAACTTGGCGGCATGATAGAGATTCCTGCGGCAGCTATCAATGCCGAGGCTTTTGCCGATGAGCTGGATTTTCTGTCTATCGGCACTAATGACTTGATCCAATATACATTAGCGATAGACCGGACCGATGATGCGGTGGCGCATTTGTATAATCCCTTGCATCCATCAGTTTTGAAATTAATTTCCATGACCATCAAAGCGGGTGCCAAACAGGGCAAAGCAGTTTCGGTGTGTGGCGAAATGGCTGGTGACGCCAAACTTACCAAGCTTTTGCTGGGTATGGGGTTGCGTCAGTTTTCCATGCACCCTTCGCATGTGCTCAGCATCAAGCAGCAGGTTCTGCATAGTCAGTTAAGTGAGTTATCTGGTCAGGCACGCAAGGTACTTGGCCTGACAGATATTGAGAAAATTGAACTTGTAGTCAATAAATTCAATCTTAATTAATAGCTTGTTAACGGTGGCTATCGTTTCCTGAATTAATCATTTGCTTTATATATCAATTAAAAGGCCTACAACATGTCTACAGAGATCACCGTGCCCAATAGCAATGATAAAAACATTGTTACCATTACCCATTTAGGCGGCATATTGTTTTCATTTATTCCGTCATTAATCGTATGGTTGCTGAAAAAAGACGACAGCGAATACATTGCAGCACAGGCTAAAGAAGCGCTAAATTTTCAGATTACATTGCTACTGGCGCAATTTGTTGCATACGTTCTAATTTTTATATTGGTCGGATTTTTATTGCTGGGGCTAATCTGGATATTCAATATTGTATTTTGCATTATCGCCGCCATATCAAGTAGCAAGGGTGAATACTATCGATACCCGTTGACCTTACGTTTAATCAATTAGTTTTTAGAAAAAGAAAGATCCGCCGCAGTGACTATTTCACAATTAGAGAATAATCCGCTTTTACATTTTTCAGGCTTACCCAAATTTAATAAGGTAAAGGCCGAGCATGTTTCACCGGCAGTTGATTACTTGCTGGCTGATGCCAGAAAAAAAGTTGAAACGCTTGCTACGGCTGATGGTGCTGTGACTTGGGATAGTTTCGCCAGCAAGCTGGAAGACATGGAAGAGCGCCTGTCACGCGCATGGTCGCAGGTCGGTCATATCAATGCAGTCGTCAATAGCCCGGAGCTGCGTGAGGCCTACAATGAAAACTTATCAAAACTCACGGATTTTTATGCTGATCTGGGGCAGGATGAGCGTCTTTACGCCAAGTTCCGTACGCTACGCAACAGCCCTTCATTTGAAGCACTGACAGCTGCGCAGAAAAAGATCGTTGAGAATGAATTACGTGACTTTCGTCTGGGTGGCGCAGAGTTGCCACCTGAGCAGAAAGTACGATTTAAAGCAATTCAGGAAGAACTTTCAAAACTTTCTTCCAAGTTCGAGGAAAATGTACTTGATGCTACCAATGATTACGCTTTGTACGTGCATGATGCAGATAGTCTGAAAGGTATTCCTGAGGATGTACTGCAGGCTGCGGCTGATGCAGCAAAAACTGAGAATAAAACCGGCTGTAAATTCACTTTGCATTTCCCGTCTTATTTGCCGGTACTTCAATATGCAGATAATCGTGAATTGCGCGAAACGCTTTATCGTGCTTATGCTACGCGCGCTTCTGAGTTTGCGAAACCGGAGTGGGACAACACGCCTGTGATTGCGCAGATTCTCAAGCTACGACACGAAGCTGCACAATTGCTCGGCTTTGATAACTATGCAGAGCTCTCCATCGCTACCAAGATGGCAGACTCAGCGCAGCATGTTGAATCATTTCTTAAAGACCTTGCCGCCAGAGCTAAGCCATTTGCGCTCAGAGATAAAATAGAACTTGATCAATACGCCGCTAAACTTAGCATTACCGACATGCAGGCTTGGGATGTATCTTATGTTTCAGAGAAGCTGCGCGAAGATAAATATGCGTTTTCAGATCAGGAAGTGAAGCAGTATTTCCCCGAACATAAAGTGCTGGCTGGTCTATTTAAAGTTGTAGAAACCATTTTTGGTATTCATGTCAGTCGCTCAGATGCGCCGGTATGGCATGAAGCGGCAAGCTTTTATGATATTAAAGATGGCAAAGGCGAACTGATCGGTCAGTTTTATTTGGATTTGTATGCGCGTAATAATAAGCGCGGCGGTGCCTGGATGGATGAAGCCATCACGCGCCGTAAATCAGCCGGCGGTCTGACCAAGCCGGTGGCCTATTTAACCTGCAACTTCTCGGCACCAATCGGTGATAAACCGGCATTGTTTACGCATGATGAAGTTTTGACCATGTTTCATGAGTTCGGCCATGGTTTGCATCATATGCTCACTGAAGTGGATGATTACAGCGTATCCGGTATTAAAGGCGTGGAATGGGATGCCGTGGAACTGCCAAGCCAGTTCATGGAAAACTTCTGCTGGGAATGGGAAGTGCTGCGCAATATGACGGCACATGTAGATAGTGGAGAGCAATTACCACGCGCACTTTTCGACAAAATGGTCGCTGCCAAAAACTTCCAGGCTGGTATGCAAACGGTGCGACAGATTGAGTTCTCTCTGTTTGATATCCGCCTGCATAGCGAGTTCGATCCGCATGGTGTAACTACCGCGCTGGATCTTATTGAGTCTGTGCGCGATGAAGTTGCCGTAGTACGTCCGCCTAAATGGAACCGGTTTCCGCATAATTTTACCCATGTGTTCTCAGGCGGTTACGCCGCTGGATATTACAGCTATAAATGGGCAGAAGTACTGTCTGCCGATGTATACAGCATGTTCGAAGAAGATGGTGTGCTGTCGAGAGACACCGGCCAGCGTTACTGGCAGGAAATTCTGGCAAAAGGTGGCTCGCGCTCGGCGATGGAGTCTTTTGCCGCATTCCGCGGCCGTGAGCCGAGCATTGATGCCTTGCTGCGCCATAGCGGCATGACTGCTTAACAACACAATACGAGCTGCCATTTATGTAACCATGGCAGCTCGTCATGTGCAATCATGAATCACAAAAAAACCTGAGGTTATCTTTTTTGAAATTTGCTACCTGGAACGTTAACTCTTTAAACGTCAGATTGCCGCATGTGCTGGATTGGCTGAAACAAGCCGAGCCAGATGTGCTTTGCCTACAGGAAACCAAACAGGAAGACAGCAAGTTCCCTTATGATGCCTTGAAAGAGGCTGGCTACCAGGCAGTACATGTCGGGCAAAAAACCTATAACGGTGTGGCTATCCTGAGTCGCCATCCCATCACTAATATTCAGCGCAATATTCCCGGATTTGCTGATGAGCAGCAGCGTGTGATTGCCGCTAATATCGGTGATGTGCGCGTGGTTTGTGCCTATATTCCGAACGGGCAGGCGGTGGATTCAGACAAGTATCAATATAAACTGCGCTGGCTGAATGCGCTGCATGATTGGCTGCAGAATGAGTTGGTCGCTCATCCCAAGCTGATTTTGCTGGGCGACTACAATATTGCTCCGGAAGACCGTGACTGCCACGACCCCGCTGCGTGGGTAGGGCAGGTGCTGGTGTCGCCACCTGAGCGTGAAGCATTTCAGCAATTGGTTCAGTTGGGTTTACATGACAGTTTCAGGTTATTTGAACAGCCGGAAAAAAGTTTCAGCTGGTGGGATTACCGTATGGCAGGTTTCAGACGTAACCTGGGCATGCGTATTGACCATATTCTGGTCAGCGATGCGCTCAAACCACACTGTGCACAGGCGCATATTGACAAGACACCGCGAAAACTTGAACGTCCCTCTGATCACACGCCGGTAGTATTGGAGTTGGCGCTCTAATTTCCGGTTAATGGATTTTTGCCCGCATTTTCCGAAGTTTTTGGTGTATTTTCTGCAGATTTTGCAGCCGGTGGTTTAGTCGGCAATACAATTTCAGGTTGCAATAACTTCTGCGCCTGATTTAATGGCGTTTCTTCGGCGCTCTCTGAATCAAATAGTGAAGGCAGTTCCACCTCTATTTCCGGCGGTGGATTTTCATGATAGAAATATTCATAAATTCCATCTTCATCGTTATCTGCACGTATGCCGGTAACCGGGTCAATTCTTAGCGCCATAATGCCGTCAGGCACCACTGGCTCTACCACAGGCATGCCTCGTAAGGCCGTTGCCATGTACTTAATCCAGATCGGCAGAGCAGCAGCCCCACCAGTTTCGCTGCCGCCAAGTGCTCGCGGTTTGTCATAGCCTACCCAGGCAACTGCAACTTCTTTAGGGGTATAGCCTGCAAACCATGCATCAAAATGGTCATTGGTGGTCCCGGTTTTGCCGGCAAGGTCACTGCGTCCTAACTGCAGTGCTCTGGTTGCAGTACCTCTTCTGACCACATCCTGCATCATGGAATTCATAATAAATGCGTTACGGGCATCAATGACGCGAGGTGCGCCCTGGCCAGCTTTGGTGAATTTTGTTTCTGCCAGCACTTTACCGTTCTGGTC
>JBFZCQ010000240.1:0-3410 GCA_041307905.1 Methylotenera sp. | reverse complement strand
GCAACGATTCTTTAGAACTTATCTTCAATCCTGTACTCTACGTAAGCGCGGTCACGTAATTCACGTACCCAATCCTGATAGGCTTCATCTGCTTTGCGTGCACGAATTTCCTGACGCGCTTTTAGGCGGGCTGCTTCTTTGCTCATATCCTGTTTGCGGCGTTCAATCACTTGGATAATGTGCCAGCCGAATGGGCTGCGAACAGGTTCGCTGATCTGGTTATCTTTTAGCTCATTCATGGCTTTTTCGAACTGGGGAACTGTATCTCCTGGATTTACCCAACCTAGATCGCCACCGTTTGATGCTGTACCGTCTTCAGAGAACTGACGTGCCAACACTTCGAATTTTTCTCCATTATCCAGACGCTCTTTGATGCCATCCATTTTCTGTTTGCCGTCTTTTTCGGATAGGATTTCAGTTAATTTAATTAGAATGTGTCTCGCGTGTGTCTGTTCAATGACTAAAGGCGAGTTGCCGCCGCGTTTGCTGACAAGTTTTAAGATATGGAATCCATTCGGGCTTCGCAATGCAGGAGAGGTTTCTCCTGCCTGCATGTTTTTTAAGGCATCAAGAAATAAGGCCGGCAGCTGCGCAGCAGCTTTCCAGCCTAGATTCCCACCCTCGAGCGCGTTTGGTGCATCTGAAAAGCTAGCTGAAACTTTTTCAAAGCTGGCTCCATCCTGCAGTGCTTTGATTGCCTCATCGACTTTAGCTTTAGCTTTTTGGATTTCCTCGGGAGAGCCTTCTTCCGGTGTGCGGATAAGAATGTGTGAAATTTCAAACTCATCACGATTTTCATTGCTTGAAGCTTGGGTTGTCAGGAAATTATCAATTTCAGATTCGCTGACATTAACGCGGCTATCTACTTCACGCTCGCGCAAACGTGCGATGGTAATCTCGTTACGGATATCTGCCCTGAACTTAGCCATGCTGACGCCATCTGCATTTAATGCGGCTGCAAAATCTTTTACAGTCATTTGGTTTTGTTCTGCAATCCGCTCTATGGTCTTGTCGAGCTGGTTGTCATCCACTTTCAGGCCTGACTGTGCTGCATGCTGCAATTGCAGGGCATCAGAAATCAGGCGTTCCAGAATTTGCTTGCGCAAAATATTTTCCGGCGGTAATTCAGTCCCTTTTTTTGTGAGCTGCGCAGTCAGTGTACTGATGCGACTTTCGAGTTCCAGCTCAGTGATTACTGTCTGATCAACAATGGCAACAATGCGATCCATTTTGACTATTTCCGCTGCAGATGCAGTGAAATAGCTAATGCCTATAAAGCTGAAAAATAATATTTGAACAAAAATTCGCAACATGGTTACTCGTAATATGGTTGTTGATTGGTGTCAGGTATCAGCCCTGAGCTGACATAACCTGGGATATTGCGCTGGATAACCTTGAGTGGATTGGCGCCGATAGAGGCCAAACCGCCAAGTTCAAGCTGGAAGAAAAAAGCATAGTTGGCTTCCGCAGTAGCGGTACTCACGCGCTGTATAACACTTCGTGCCTGCCAGCAACCTGCATCATACTCTAAGCCACCGATTGTTTCGATAATTCTATTTTCCCTGAATGAGTAGTTGGCACGACCAACGCCATACCACCCTCTTCCTAGTGGCCATTGCGCAGATATATCGCTCTGGTCAATAGAGTCTTGTCTGTAGCTGTAACTAAGATTCAGCACTTTCCCAGGCTCCGGATTATAGCGGCCTGAAAGCGTGGTTCGCACAGCGCTGGAGTCATCGGTGTTGTACTGCCAGAATGCATCCACGATCCAGCTGTTTTTAAGCTGGCCACTTATCCCGGCGATGATGTCTGAACTGTTGTTTTTACGAGGTTCTACATTTTTCGATAATGTAACTTTCTCGTCTGCAAAGTAATAACGTTGACCAATAGAGGCAGACAGACGTTGCATACCGCTGCTGCTTTCGATAAAGCGCGTAGTTAATGCAAAACTAACCTGATTGGCGTTGTTGATACGGTCATTGCCTACAAACTGATTCTCGCTGAATAGCGAACTGAAGTTCAGGTCAGCCAGAGTGGTATCAAAAATCGGGATGTTTGACTGGTCGCGTTCAGGAATGTATACGTAAAACAATCGTGGTTCCAATGTCTGGGAATAACCGCGGTTAGCTATTTTAAAATTCCGGTCAAAATATAAGCCACTATCCAGACTGAATATCGGCAGTGTGCGCTGATATGAAGATTCGTTATTCGGATCGTCGTTCAAGCTGTAATTTGTGTGATGAATTCCAAACTTTGGTGTTGCATAACCATAGGGTCTGTTGAACGGAATGCTGATGCTGGGGTTTAAGGTGGTACGCGTACCGGTGACTCGTGGCTTCCCTGTCGCGATATCAAGCGGTGCATTTTTATTAATGTCAAACACTGCCAGTTGAGAATACAAGCTCGCATTGACGTTACCATAATATTTATTACCAACCAGCGTCATTTGCGGCAGTCGCTCGTATGGATACGAATCTTCTCTAAGTGTCTGGAATTTTTGTGCAATGGCATTGAAACGCCAGTTTTCATCTACATAATCTAAATTAAATTGCTGCGGCAGATTGATTCGGCTGGTAGTGACGATACGTGTGGACATCTCCGAGAAATACTGATCATCAGATACTTTTTCCAGGCTATACCCAGCTGACCAGCCATTTCCGAATCTGTGCTGGTGTTTCAGATTGGCATAGTAGCGTGTTTCGTTGCTGAGGCTATCACTGGGCAGATATTCTAAATTGCTGCTGCCGGCAAAGTTATCTTCCAGGTATCTGAACTCGCCTTGCAATTGCACTCCGCGTTTGCTTAAGGCACGCGCGGCAAGTGTCGCATCCATATTGGGGGCGATATTCCAGTAATAGGGTGCTAATACCTCAAAGCCGCTGCGGCTGGTGCTACCGATGGTCGGGGCAAGAAAGCCGCTCTTACGCTGATTGTTGAATGAAAAACTAATCCAGGGTGCGTAAAGTAATGGTACCCCTTTGAATTCAATGCGTGCATTTTTTGCGCTGCCGGAGTCGGTGTAATCGTTAAGTGAAATCTCACTTGCCTTGATGTACCAGTCATCAACGCCTGCTTCACAAGTGGTATAGCGCGCATCCAGCAGTCGTTTTTTATCTTCACCTTCAAACAAAATTGCCTTGGCGTCACCGCGCGCTTTTGTTGCGCGGGCGGTTGTATTAAGTGTGAACGGATTGTTTGGCTGGCTGGTGCTGTAGTCAGTGACGGGTAAGCCGGCCGCTGAAGTGTATGAGTCGTCGCTGCCAATTTGCTGGCTCTGGAGATCGCCTAATCTTCTGGCAAAGGTTTCAGAGTTGACAGTGCGACGTTTCTGCAATATCGATGTTGCAGGGTTCGACATGCTGATTGAGGCATCACGCATTTTACCTACGCTCTCGGATAGCTGCATTCGC
>JBFZCQ010000239.1:0-2824 GCA_041307905.1 Methylotenera sp. | reverse complement strand
GATCTATTATTGATTGGTAGTTGTAGATGATAGCCACATTTGTATAGTTGTATGATAGGCGAGTATAGTAGACATATATAGACATTAATTGCTGTGAAACTTCATGTAAGGAAAATTATGTCAATCCATGTCGATGCTATCAAGTTGCTGTCTCCTGCTGATTATCTGGTTATCGAGAATGAGCATAAGTTGCTGGAAAAGTTTCTGCACGATCTCAGAGATGCTTGTGTCTGCACTAATCAGGATGCTCTGCCGGATTGCAGTCGCTGTGATCACGAAAAGCAGACTTCATGTCAGGGGCGTCTGCCTTCGTTTTTATATTATGTAATTGACCTTGCCGCTGATCATTTTAATCATGAAGAAGCGATCATGCTAAGCCGCCCCCATGTTACGGAAGACAATGAGTATTTCCGTGTACACAAGCTAGCTCATGCTGAAATCATGCAAAAACTATATGATCTTGTGGATGAATGCTTTGCCTCTAATAGTGAAAGTAACACGGCTGAAATCTACATTCGGTTTTATGAAAAGCTCTCAAACATCTTCGAAGAGCATGACCGGTCTTTTGATGACCCGTTTATTTTATCGACTAAAACCTAGGCTGATGCATTAGTTATCTTCAAGCTGAATCACTCAAGTTGACCTTGCGTTTCCAGGGTACATCAAAAAAATTAATTCAGACTGCTCCAGGATAGTGGGTCAAATGGCCGGCTCTGGCGTCTGAGTTCGTAATATAAACCGTTAGTTTCGTTGCCGCCACTATTGCCAACATAAGCAATCGCATCACCGCTGCGTACATCGTCGCCGGCCTGTTTCAAGACTGCCTGGTTGTTACCGTACAGGCTCATATAACCATCACCATGATCTACAATGATCAGGTTGCCGAAGCCCCTTAACCAGTCGGAAAAAACAACACGTCCGCTCGCGACAGATTTTACTTCCGTTCCCTCGATGGCTCTGATGAACAGGCCTTTCCACGAAATACCGCTATCTGCGCGGTTGGCGCCAAAGCGGTTTGTGACATCACCGCGTACCGGTAGCCTCAATTTGCCTTTAAGCGCAGCAAAGTTGATGCCGGACAGATCATCACTAGGCAACATATTGTTGCTTGCAACTACTTCGTTAGCAGGCTTGTTTGCTTCACCTGAGGGAAGGTTGTTCTTTCTTGCTACGCTTTTCTTGGCGGGCTTAGGTTTTAATTTGGCAATTTGTGTCAGGCGCTTAACTAACTGTGCCAGCCGCTTTTCGTCGCGGCTCAGTTTTTTAATCTCGCTGCGTTGGGCAGTAATCTGCTGTGAAAGTGACTTCACTACTTTTGATTTAGCTGCTTTCTGTTGCTGTAGCTTCTGACGTTCTTCAATCTGCTTATTCTTGAGTTCGGCAACTTGTTGCAAGGCAGCTGCAGTTTCTTCATTAAGCTGGCTAATTTTTGTCAGGCTATCCTGCATTTTTCTGATGGTTTCAGCCCGCGCTTTGGCAATATATGAAAAATAGTGAACGTCGCGCGCAATTGCGCTAGGTTTCTCACTTTGCAGAATCATGCGCAGATAGCTTTGCTGGCCATATACATACTGCTGGTAAAGTTGGCCGCTTAGTAATTTCTGATGTTCAGCCAGTGCTTGATTAGTAGCGTTAGAATCAACCTGCAGTTTGTTGAGTATTTTCTTGTTTTCTTGCTGGCGCTGATTAATTTCATATAATTTTTTGTTGGCTTCGCTAATGGCTATTTCGCTTTCCTTCAAAGCATCAGCTGCGTCTTTGTGAGCCTCCTGCGAGCTATTCAGCTCCTTTTTGAGCGATTCCAGACGTTCATGAACATCATCTAATGCACGTTTTGTCTGTTCCGGTTTTTTTTCAGCAATTGCCAGTGGCATATGCAGTAATGATGCGGCCATAAAAGCCGCACAAGCTGCTACTTGAAAGAAACGGTACCGGCTCATTTTTTCTGATGTTGAATCGACTGAGCGCAATCAGTTTTTAAGCTTTAACAGATTCTTGCCTGTCATTTCCACTGGCTGGCTCAGACCCATCATGTTCAGCAGTGTCGGCGCGAGGTCGGATAACGCACCGCTGACATTCAAGTCTGCCTGTCTGCCAATGTATATGAGCGGAACCAGATTGGTTGTATGCTGGGTGTGCGGCTGATTGTTTGTTGCGTCATACATTAACTCGGCATTACCGTGATCTGCTGTAATCAGCACTTCACCACCTATGCTTTGCATGGCATTGACGACGCGTCCGATACAGATATCCAAAGCCTCTACGGCCTCAGTCGCAGCTTTCAAGTTGCCAGAGTGGCCAACCATGTCGCAATTGGCAAAATTACAGATAATCGCATTGTATTTTTTGCTGAGAATGGCTTCTTCCAGTCTGTCGGTTACTTCAAAAGCACTCATTTCCGGTTGCAAGTCATAGGTTTCGACTTTGGGCGATGGCACCAGAATCCTGTCTTCACCGGCAAAAACTTTTTCTTCGCCGCCGTTAAAGAAGAATGTTACATGTGGATATTTTTCGGTTTCTGCAATGCGTAGCTGTGTTAACCCAAGCGCTGATAAATATTCACCAAAAGTATTGTTCACCTGCTGTGGCGGGAAAATTACAGTCGCTTTCGTTTCTTTTTTGTCATACATGGTGAGTGTGAAGTAGCCAGCCAGTTTAGGTACATGGCGGCGATGAAATCCATCAAACTCTTCAGCCAGCAGGGCATGTGTGAGCTGACGTGCGCGGTCGGAGCGGAAGTTCATGAATACTACTAAATCACCGTCTTCAAGCTTGATTGGTGCTTCGCCTGCTTTATGTATCGCCGTAGTTTTAACGAATTCAT
>JBFZCQ010000238.1:0-5132 GCA_041307905.1 Methylotenera sp. | reverse complement strand
TAATGATGCAAAAATTAACAAGAAACTACGTGCATTTCATGAGTCCGGTATGCAGGTATCCATAGATGACTTTGGCACCGGCTACTCATCTCTTGCTTATCTGATAAGGTTCGACATAGATTACCTTAAGATTGATTATTCGTTCATCCGCAACTTAGCTGAAGGTGCCCCGGAGTTTGCATTATGCGAGGCTATTGTGGTGATGGCACATAAGCTCGGCGTTAAGGTGATTGCAGAAGGCGTAGAAACTCAACAGCAACATGATCTTCTAAAAAAGATTGGTTGCGATTATGGACAAGGCTATCTGTTTTCAAGGCCGCTGTCACCAGAGAAGTTCGAGGAGTTGCTGCTTAAAAGCTAGATAACTGATTGCTGGTAGAGGTTTATTTTCAGACTTTAAAATAGCAATGTAATGCTACTGTAATTAAAGTTTTTTTAGAATTGGTGGTTGCTTTTAATTCTCTGAAATGCAACTAGCTAGTCTTATAAGCGTATCGACCGTTTGTATGGTCAAAGTTTCTACGATTGGCAGTTCCTAAGCCATGCCAGTCACTTAGCGTGACTATCCCCATCCAACCCACAAAGTTATCCACAATAATTGTGGAGTCATTCATCATTTTGTCAATTTTGAACACGGAATCTGCTTTAATGTTAAAGTGTGTTTAGAGTGGCACTACCAAAGATTTAATATTATCAATGATATTTTCTTGGCCAACTTTTTGTGCAATGCCTGAACGCACCATTTTTTCCATGATATTAGTGCGTATTTCACATATCACTAATCGGGTGTGATTTCTCTCGCAATTTTTTATCAACACATCAAAAGCCTGTAAGCCTGAAGCATCAATAACCGGTACGTCTTTCATGCGTAACACCAGTATGTCGGCATGGGTATGGGCGTGTTCTAGTGCACTCATTAAGCGCTCTGTTACCCCAAAAAAGAACGGGCCTTCCATGCTGTAAACCGCAACATTTTCAGGCAGAATAAAATGTTTATCACCGGTTTCATGGACTAGTTCTTCTACAGTCTGCTGTTTGATGCTGACAGACTCACTCATGCGTTTCATGAATAATAGTGCTGCCAGCATTACCCCAATATTGACTGCGGCAACCAGATCGGTAAATATGGTGAGCAAAAATGTAATCAGCAGAACAACTACATCCGCCCTCGGCGCGGTACGAACCATATGTGAGAAGCGATGCATTTCGCTCATATTGTAGGCCACTACAAACAATATTGCAGATAGCGCGCACAATGGAATATGTGCGGCCAAAGGTGCAAACACCAGCACGATAATGATCAGGGTTAAAGTATGTACGATGCCGGCTAATGGCCCCGTTGCGCCGTTACGTATATTGGTTGCTGTGCGTGCGATGGCGCCGGTTGAGGCAAAACCGCCAAATAAAGGTGAGAAGATGTTGGCAATGCCCTGACCAACCAACTCCTGATTGGAGTCATGTTTGGTGCCGGTCATGCTGTCGGCAACGACTGCTGACAATAGCGATTCAATCGCGCCTAATAGTGCAATAGTAAAAGCCGGACCGATAAGCTGCAGCACTTGTGAAAAGCGTATCGGTAAAAACTCGAAACTGGGTAGACTTTGCGGAATACCACCAAATGCAGAACCTATTGTTGCAACGCCCTTGAATTCAAAGCTTGCCTGTATAACGGTAGCTACCACCATTGCAATCAGAGGCGATGGAATACGTTTAAAAATTCTTGGAGAATAAATAACCAGTAGCAGCGTCAATAACGCCAGCAATGTTGTTTCAAGATGCAGGCTAGGGAAGGCAACGGTTAAATCCCAGATTTTTTCATGAAAATGTTCTGCGCCCAGTTCTGGTTTGAGGCCAAAAAAATCTTTCCATTGCCCGACCCAGATAATGACTGCAATGCCGCTGGTAAATCCAACGATGACTGGGTCAGGAATATACTTGATGACCGCCCCAAAGCGGACCAAGCCCATAATCAGCAGGATGATGCCCGCCATCAAGGTTGCCATTTGCAGGCCGGCAATCCCGTATTTGGCGGTGATGCCCGCCAGAATCACAATGAATGCACCGGTCGGACCGGAAATCTGTAAACGGCTACCGCCTACTAGCGAACTGATGCCGCCGGCAACAATTGCGGTGTAGATGCCTTGTTCCGGTTTTGCACCGCTTGCGATTGCAAATGCCATGGCTAGCGGCAGTGCTACAATACCGACGATGACACCTGCTAACAGATTGTTAGCCCAATGCGGTTTTTTAAATAAACCGGCGCGCCTTGCTTCCAGAAATGCAATCATTGCTTAGACTCAATATAGCTTAAATCAAGCTTTGATATTAGCACTCTGGGGAAATCACCTCAATTATTGTTAGGCTTATAAGCTTATTTTCGAGGATGTCAATGACACCCGACACGATTCCGTAAAGCAGATAGCTGTGGCATGATAAAATTCGCATCTATGAACGAAAGTAAACAGGTACAGTTGATCCCCTCAAATTTTAATGTAGCATTAGATGCCTGCATGCTTGCTGATCGCTACACTTTGCGTCGCAAGATAGGGGAAGTACGAGTTTTGCAAAAAGCTGGTGATGAAAAGTCACAGGCAAAAGCGCAGCGCCTGATGAACGAAATTGGACAGAAACTGCATACTTCACAGAAAAAATACCAACAGCGTCTGACGGCATTACCTAAGCCTGAATATCCTCCGGAGCTCCCGGTAAGCGCAAAAAAAGATGAAATTTCTGCTGCCATTATGAAAAACCAGGTGGTGATTGTATGCGGTGAAACTGGTTCCGGCAAAACCACGCAATTGCCTAAAATATGCCTGGATCTTGGTCGTGGTGTTTCTGGTTTAATCGGCCATACCCAGCCGCGACGTATTGCTGCCCGTTCGGTAGCAAGCCGTATTGCACAGGAGCTTAACAGCCCGCTAGGTGAAGTGGTCGGCTATAAAGTTCGTTTTAACGATAAGCTGTCAGAATCCAGCTACGTTAAATTGATGACTGACGGTATTCTGCTCGCCGAAACACAGGGCGATAAATTTCTGAATGCCTACGATACGATTATCATCGATGAGGCGCATGAACGTAGCCTGAACATCGACTTTCTGCTCGGATATCTCAAGCAGCTTCTGCCGAAACGCCCGGATTTAAAAATCATTGTCACCTCTGCCACGATCGATGCAGATCGCTTTTCTAAACACTTTAACGAAGCTCCAGTGATTGAAGTTTCTGGCCGCACATATCCAGTTGAGATCCGCTATCGTCCTCTGGGTGCGGCAGGATTCCGCGCCAGAGAAATTGCTGAAGCAGAAAATGCACAGTTTGATCTGGAAGACGAGACTATATTCGGTATTGCACGTAAAGCTAAAACCGAAGCACGCTGGCTCGAAGAAGATGACGAAGAAGAGGCTATTGAAGAAGCAATTCTGGATGCCGCCGATGACTTGCTGCGTCAGGGTGATGGCGACATTCTGGTGTTTTTGCCGGGTGAGCGCGAGATTCGCGATGTTACTGAACATTTACGAAAATATCAGGGCCGTTCAGCCAAACTCAAGCATATTGAAGTGCTGCCGCTGTTTGCGCGTTTAAGTATTGAAGACCAGCAGAAGATTTTTAAAAGCCATAGTAGCCGGCGTATTGTATTGGCTACCAACGTGGCGGAAACTTCGCTCACTGTGCCGGGCATTAAGTATGTCATTGATGCCGGTTTGGCGCGGGTTAACCGTTACAGCACGCGCGCGAAGGTTGAGCAGTTACAGATCGAGAAAATTAGTCAGGCAGCTGCCAAACAAAGAGCAGGTCGCTGCGGCCGTGTTTCCAATGGTATCTGTGTACGTCTGTATTCTGAACAGGATTTTGACGGCAGGCCAGAATTTACCGAGCCGGAGATTCTACGTAGTTCTCTAGCTGCTGTCATTCTGCGCATGGCCGCATTGCGTCTTGGCGACGTGACCGAGTTTCCGTTTATTGAAGCGCCAAGTTCCAGATTGATTGCCGATGGCTATTTGCTGCTTCAGGAACTGGGTGCAGTTGATGCGCGATGCCAGATTACCGAAACCGGCTTACAGTTAGCCAAACTGCCACTAGACCCGCGCGTCGGGCGCATGATTCTGGCAGCTAAACGCGAGCATTGCTTAAGGGAAATTCTGATCATTGCCAGTGTGCTGAGCATACAGGATCCGCGTGAACGACCGATGGATAAGCGCGAGGCGGCAGATAACGCCCATGCCAAGTTTGCAGGTGAGGGTTCAGATTTTATGAGTTACCTCAAATTGTGGGATTTTTTCGACAATGCACTGAAAACGAAAAAATCCAATAAGGATTTGCTTAATCAGTGCCACAGCAATTTTCTGTCATTCCTGCGCCTGAAAGAATGGCGTGAACTGCATGGTCAGTTATTGGATATTGTGTCTGAGATGGAATTCAAGCTGAACGAAAAAGAAGCTAATTTTGAGCAGATTCATAAAGCGCTGCTCGCTGGTCTGCTCGGTAATATCGGGTTTAAAGATGGTGAAAGTGAATCTTACGCTGGCGCACGTGGCATCCGTTTCTTTGTAGCTCCGGGTTCAACACTTAAGAAGCAGCGCCCGAAATGGGTGATTGCGGCAGAGTTGGTAGATACCAGTAAGCTATATGCGCGTTGTGTAGCCAAGATTGAGCCGGATTGGATTGAGCCTTTAGCGCGTGGTCTGACAGAAAGTCATTATTCCGACCCACGTTGGGATAGGAAAATGGGTATGGTCAATGCGTGGCAACGTGTAAGCCTGTATGGCCTGACGATTATACCCAAACGTCGTGTGCATTATGGGCCGATTGACCCTAAAGAATCACGTGAGATATTTATCCGCGAAGCACTGGCGAATGGCGAATTCGACACACGAGCTTCTTTTTTTACTGCCAACGAGCGTCTGATTGCCGAGGTAGAGGAGCTTGAACATAAAGCACGCCGTCAGGATGTGCTGGTGGATGAACATCAGCTGTTTACCTTTTATGATGCCAAAATTCCTGCTGACATCTACAATGCTGCCAGTTTTGAAAAATGGCGCGAAGAGGCTGAAAAAACAAATCCCAAGTTGCTTTACCTGACGCGAGACGACCTCATGAGCAATGGTGAAGATGCAATTAATGAGATCGGAAGAGCG
>JBFZCQ010000237.1:0-3302 GCA_041307905.1 Methylotenera sp. | reverse complement strand
CAGACTGTAACGGCCTATCCATGGCCGATAGCGATTCAGCAGTGACCGCAGCAGACAACGATGGCACCTGCAACATAAGCGCTAGCGCCAGTAGTGTTAATAGTTGTCTTGCTGCGTAAGTTTGCATGATTAGCTCATTTCTTTTTTAGCCCTGGCAATCGCCGCTTTCACCTGCACAGGTGCGGTACCGCCGATATGGTTACGGCTTTGCAATGACCCTTGCAGCGTCAGCACTGCGTAAACGTCATCAGTGATATCCGCTGCAAATTTCTGCAAGGTAGCCAATGGCAAATCACTCAAATCCACCTTTTTATCTACTGCATGTCGTACAGCAAGCGCCACAACCTCGTGCGCATCCCGGAACGCCATGCCTTTTTTCACGAGATAATCTGCGAGGTCTGTCGCGGTAGCAAAGCCTTCACTTGCGGCCTGACGCATATTTTCTTTATTCACGGTAATGCCGCGCATCATGTCGGCATAGATTTCGAGCGTAACCAGCAAGGTATCTGCCGTATCAAACAGCGGTTCCTTGTCCTCTTGGTTATCTTTGTTGTAAGCAAGCGGCTGGCCCTTCATAAGGGTAAGCAATGCGGTTAAATGCCCATAAACACGGCCGGTTTTACCGCGCACCAGTTCCGGCACGTCCGGGTTCTTTTTCTGCGGCATGATCGATGAACCAGTGCAGAAACGGTCTGCGATATCAATAAATGCAAACCGCGGTGAACTCCATAAAATAAGCTCTTCAGATAAGCGTGACAGATGCGTCATCACCAGTGAAGAGGCAAAGGTAAATTCAATCGCAAAGTCACGGTCTGACACCGCATCCAGCGAGTTTTCACATACGCCGTCAAATCCCAAGGTTTTCGCTACCATTTCACGGTCAATCGGGTAACTGGTACCAGCCAGCGCGGCGGCACCCAGCGGCAGGCGGTTAATACGTTTTCTACAATCCACAAAACGTGCTGCATCACGTTTCAGCATCTCATAATAAGCCATCAAGTGGTGACCGAAAGTCACCGGCTGCGCCACTTGCAGGTGCGTAAAGCCTGGCATTACCGTGTCATAATGTTTTTCAGCCAAATCCAGCAGGCTGCTTTGTAACTTTTGTAACCCAGCAATCACTTGGTCTGTAGTTGCCCGCAGCCACAACCGCACATCGGTTGCTACCTGATCGTTACGGCTTCTGCCGGTATGTAAGCGCTTACCTGCGTCACCGATTTTGTCGGTTAAGCGCTTTTCAATATTTAAGTGCACATCTTCCAGATCCAGCAGCCATTCAAAATTGCCGGCTTCAATTTCCTGAGCAATTTCCTGCAACCCCTTTTCAATCGCGGCAAAATCCTGCTTAGAGATAATCGACTGCTCGCTCAGCATATGCGCATGTGCAATAGACCCCTCTATGTCGAAAGCCGCCAGGCGGTAATCGAAGCCTACAGAGGCTGTATATTTTTTCACCAGTTCTGCTACCGGTTCATTAAAACGCCCTGACCAACTGGTGTCTTTTTTATTGAGCGAGTTTACTTTTTCTGTCAATTTCTTAGCCTATCTGTTTTAAACTTTATCTTTAACGACGATATAGTGTAAGTATAATGCAAAATAAATACTTTTAAGGCCTATTCTATCAACACTGCAACTGAATAAAAGGCAAGCCATACATCAAAATAAACATGAAAAATACCGGCCGCTTACCCAACATACGTAATCTGGGCATCCTCTTACGCATACTCATCATCGCCAACACTGCGTTAGCATTGGTTGCCTATACTTTAAGTTCAGATCTGCTTGATTTCTTCCAGCGCGTCGCGACAATTGCAGCGTTGGCGCAGCCAATGCTGCTAAGCAACCTGCTTTTACTTTACGGCGGCTATCCCCTGATCAGCAGATTAGATTACAAACAAGGACTAATCGCAATATTAGCCTTGGTCTTACTCTGTACTTCAGCGGTCTATAGCCTCTTTGCCCAGCTATGGGTTTTTGAAGGCTTACCAGAATTATCGCGCGTACTTTTTTCGGCACTTTGTATCAGTGCGTTTACTTTATATTATTTCAATCTACGCTATCGCGCCCAATCACCGGCGGTTACTGAAGCCAGATTACAAGCATTACAGGCGCGTATCCGCCCGCATTTTTTATTTAACAGCATCAATGCTGTGTTATCGCTGATACGCAGCCAGCCGAAACAGGCCGAAACTGCTTTAGAAGATATGGCTGACCTGTTCAGGGTACTCATGGCCGACAATCGCGAACTAGTGCCACTAGCACAGGAAATTGCCTTATGTCGGCAATATCTGGCGCTGGAAAAATTGCGCCTCAACGAACGCCTGCATATTCAATGGCAAATTGACAGCATGCCGCCAGATGCCTTGATTCCACCGCTGGTACTGCAGCCACTGGTAGAAAATGCGGTTTACCATGGCATTGAACCGCTTGCCAACGGTGGCACGATTACCATTCAGATCTATACCAAGCTGAATGAAATTCATCTGGTGCTTAAAAACCCTTACAGCACACAGAACAATCATCAGCATGGCAATAAAATGGCTCTTGGTAATATTAAAGAACGTTTAACCCTGCACTTTGATCTTGAAGCCTCGCTCAAAAGCAAGCAGGAAAAAGGTGAATATGAAGTGCATATTGTCCTGCCCCACCAGAAACAGAAACATTAATGGCCATGCTTAATATCCTGATCGCCGATGACGAAGCTCCTGCCCGCAATCGTTTGCGGGATTTGCTGACAGATATCGACAATATCAATATCGTTGCTGAAGCAAAAAATGGCAGAGAAGCACTTCAACTGGCTGACAAACTGCAGCCGGACATCATTCTGCTGGATATACGCATGCCGGATATGGATGGTATCGAAGCCGCACAGCACTTGCAGAAGCTCACCAAACCACCCGCAATTATCTTTACTACCGCGTTTGATAATTACGCCATTCAGGCATTTGATATCAATGCCATGGACTATTTATTAAAACCGATACGACTGGAGCGATTAGAAAAAGCGCTGCAAAAAGCACGCGCTTTACTGCCGCAGCAGCTGGCAGCAATCGCACCGTTATCGCCGAAAAAAACACATCTCACAATTACCGAGCGCGGACGCATTCTGTTAATACCGGTTGCCGATATCATTTATCTGCGTGCCGAACTTAAATATGTCACAGTGCGCACGGCTGAGCGTGAGTATCTACTCGAAGAATCCCTGACACACCTGGAGCAGGAGTTTGGAGATACGTTTATCCGCCTGCATCGGAATTGCCTAGCAGCACATGCCTATCTTATCGGCTATGAAAAACGCAGCT
>JBFZCQ010000236.1:0-3073 GCA_041307905.1 Methylotenera sp. | reverse complement strand
GGCTGCTGCTGATATCAACGCTGCATTCCAGATTAAAGCAAAAGGTGCACGTTCAGCCAAGCTGGAAGAAATTACAAACCGCGTATTGGCTGAGTTGATCACTGAAGAAACATCAACGACTGAAGCTAACAAAATCAAGAATGAAATCTTTAATCTGGAAGCTAAAACAGTGCGTGGCCAGATTCTGAACGGCGAGCCACGCATTGATGGCCGCGATACACGTACAGTGCGTCCTATTAGCATTCGTACCGGTGTATTGCCACGTACCCATGGTTCAGCATTATTTACGCGCGGTGAAACGCAGGCATTGGTCGTTGCTACATTAGGCACAGGCCGTGATGAGCAAACAATTGATGCATTGCAAGGTGAATATAATGACCGCTTCATGCTGCATTACAACATGCCTCCGTACGCAACCGGTGAAACTGGTCGTGTAGGAACACCAAAGCGCCGCGAAATCGGTCATGGCCGTTTGGCCAAGCGTGCTTTGATCGCGGCATTGCCAGCGAAAGAAGATTTTGATTACACTATGCGCGTAGTTTCTGAAATTACAGAATCTAACGGTTCAAGCTCAATGGCCTCAGTATGTGGTGGCTGTTTAGCATTGATGGACGCTGGAGTGCCGATGAAAAACCACGTTGCAGGTATCGCAATGGGCTTGATCAAAGAAGGCAACCGCGTTGCAGTGTTGACTGATATTCTGGGTGATGAAGATCACCTTGGTGATATGGACTTCAAAGTAGCTGGTACAGAAGATGGTATTACTGCTTTGCAAATGGACATCAAGATCACAGGTATTACCGCACAGATCATGCAAGTGGCATTAGCGCAGGCTAAAGAAGGCCGTGAACACATTCTTGGCATCATGAAGCAAGCTGTAAGCGGCGCAAATACAGAAATGTCACAATTTGCACCGCGTATCATCACGATGAAGATCAATCCTGAGAAAATCCGTGATGTGATCGGTAAAGGCGGTGCGGTAATTCGTGCGCTGACTGAAGAAACAGGCACTACGATTGATATCGAAGATGATGGTACCGTGAAAATTGCATGTACAAGCTCTGAGCAAGGTGCTGAAGCGCAACGCCGTATTGCAGAAATCACAGCTGAAGTTGAAGTTGGTCAAACTTATGAAGGCACTGTAATCAAGTTGCTGGACTTTGGTGCGATTGTTACTTTGCTGCCAGGTAAAGATGGTTTGCTGCACATTTCACAAATCGCACATCAGCGCGTAAATGCGGTTGGTGATTTCCTGAAAGAAGGCGATGTAGTGAAGGTTAAAGTTGTTGAGGCTGACGAAAAAGGTCGTGTACGTCTAAGTATGAAAGCTTTGATTGACCCACCTGTTGCAGAAGCTAAAGCAGAAACAGAAGCTGACGAGTAATATTTAAAGTCAGCTCAATAAAAAAGCCCGCGCAAGCGGGCTTTTTGTTTTAACAACAGCAAGTGTTAAGCTTGCAGTTATTAATCAAGTTTATTATTTGGCTACTTGGCGCTCTCTAAGTTCATCCAGTGTTTTGCAGTCAATGCAAAGGGTTGCGGTAGGACGTGCTTCAAGACGTTTTAAGCCGATTTCTACGCCGCAGCCTTCGCAATAGCCATATTCTTCATGTTCGATGTTGCGTAAAGTTTCATCGATTTTCTTGATCAGCTTGCGTTCGCGGTCGCGGTTACGCAGCTCTAAAGTCATATCAGATTCCTGGCTGGCTCTATCATTAGGGTCAGCAAACATCGTAACTTCATCCTGCATGGTATGCACGGTACGATCAATCTCTTCGCTTAGTTCCGATTTCCAATTATTCAGAATCGTACGGAAATGATTGAGCTGTTCTTTGCTCATGTAGTCTTCATCAGGTTTCGGCTGATAAGGCGTGAAGTGCTTAGAAATAACATCTGCCATAATTTGGACCCAAATACTAAAAAATAAAGCTATTTAAAGAATAAAGCTACTTAATGTAGCTGGTTTTAAAATTAGCGCATGAGTGTACACTGAATAAAGCTTTCATGCAAAATCATCACTAAATTAGCATAATCATTTGAATTTTATAGTTAACTAAGCTGTTTTTCCCTTAGTTCCAGTGATAGTAAAGTGTTTTCCATCAGAGTTGCAACAGTCATTGGGCCAACGCCACCAGGTACAGGGGTAATCCAGCCCGCACGCTCCTTTGCTGCGGCAAAATCAACGTCGCCGGCGATGGTGCCGTCTGCAAGACGGTTAATGCCAATATCAATCACAATGGCACCAGGTTTGATCCACTCGCCTTTAATCAGCCCGGGTTTGCCTGCTGCTGCAATCACCAGATCTGCGCTAGCAACAATTTGCCCTAAATTTTTAGTGTGGCGATGACAGCTAGTCACGGTGCAGCCAGCCAATAACAACTCTAGGCCCATCGGCCGGCCTACATGGTTGGATACGCCAACAACTACGGCATCCATCCCCATAAGATCAACATTAATCGCCTGAAGCATCTTGATGACACCAAAAGGTGTACATGAGCGCAACGTAGGCTGGCGAACTGCCAGTCTGCCGATGTTGTATGGGTGGAAGCCATCCACATCCTTATTAGGGCTGATGGCTTCAATGACGTGTTCGTCTTTGATATGCGGCGGTAGAGGCGCTTGCACTAAAATGCCATCAATCGAATCATCGTGATTTAACTGTTGAATTAATGCGAGCAATTTCGCTTCTGTCGTTGTAGCAGGTAAGTCATAAGCGATTGAGCGAATGCCGATCTTTTCACATGCCAGACGTTTATTGCGCACGTAAATTGAAGAAGCAGGATCGCCACCGATAAGTATCACTGCTAGCCCAGGTGCGCGCTTGCTTGCTTGCAGGCGAGCATCAATACGATCTTTAATAGAGTTTAATAAGTTTTCGGCAATAGCTTTGCCACTGATGATTTGAGCGGTCATTTGATATGTTGAGTCTAGAAATTCTAGTAATTTACAAAATAAAATGAGATTTTAACATATAGCAATTGACCTAGAGCTTAGTTTTGGTTATATTACTGCCTCTTCGGCGTGTAGCGTAGCCTGGTAGCGCGCCTGCTTTGGGAGCAGGATGTCGGGAGTT
>JBFZCQ010000235.1:0-5682 GCA_041307905.1 Methylotenera sp. | reverse complement strand
GCATAGCCGAACTCACGTTTGTGACCGGCTTCAACTTTGCCGCCCAATTGTTGTGCCATGGTTTGCATGCCGTAGCAGATGCCTAATACCGGTACACCTAATTCAAATACCGCTTGTGGTGCTTTGTCAGTTTCTTCTTCATACACGCTGGCATGGCTACCTGAAAGAATAATGCCGTCAGCACCAAAGTTTCTAACAAAGTCGTCAGATACTTCGCACGAGTGAATCTCACAGTAAACATGCGCTTCACGCACGCGACGCGCGATAAGCTGAGTGACTTGTGAGCCAAAATCTAGAATAAGGATTTTTGAATGCATAGAGTAGTGTGAGTTAGAAGATTAAAATGAAAAGTGGGCGGTTAATATAACCGCCCACTTAATTATTGTGATATTTAGTCAACGCGGTAATTCGGTGCTTCTTTGGTAATCTGCACATCATGTACATGAGACTCGCGCATACCGGCAGAAGTGATTTGCACGAACTCTGCCTTGTTACGCATTTCTTCAATGGTTGAGCAGCCTACATAGCCCATAGAAGCGCGCAAGCCGCCCATCAGTTGATGGATTACTGCAAGTACACTACCTTTATAAGGTACGCGGCCTTCAATACCTTCCGGCACTAATTTATCAGCATTGCCGTTGTTGTCCTGGAAGTAACGGTCACTGGAACCTTTTTCCATCGCGCCAATAGAACCCATGCCACGGTATGATTTATATGAGCGGCCTTGGAACAACTCAATTTCGCCAGGCGCTTCTTCAGTACCTGCAAACATGCCACCTAGCATCACGCTGTAAGCGCCAGCAGCGATCGCTTTAGAAATATCACCTGAGAAGCGAATACCACCGTCAGCAATAAATGGGATGCCAGTGCCTCTTAACGCTTCTTCAACATTAGAGATTGCGCTGATTTGTGGTACACCAACACCAGCTACTATACGTGTCGTACAGATTGAGCCTGGGCCAATACCGATTTTTACGCCGTCAGCACCAGCATCTACCAAAGCCAGCGCTGCACTGGCCGTAGCAATGTTGCCGCCGATTACATCAATATGCGGGTAGTTTTTCTTTACCCATCTAACGCGGTCCAATACGCCTTGTGAGTGGCCGTGGGCGGTGTCAACCACGATTACGTCTACACCTGCTTCAGCTAGTGCGGCTACACGTTCTTCAGTGCCTTCGCCCACACCTACAGCAGCGCCAACGCGCAACCTGCCTTGCTCATCTTTACATGCGTTAGGATGGTCGGTTGATTTTTGAATGTCTTTTACGGTGATCAGGCCTTTAAGCGTATCATCGTTATCGATCACTAATACACGCTCAAGACGGTATTGATGTAACAAGCGGATAACATCTTCTTTGGCAGCACCTTCACGCACAGTCACTAATTTGTTGCGCGGTGTCATGATGTTGCTGATAGGCTGATCCAGATTGGTTTCAAAGCGCAAATCACGGTTGGTTACGATACCAACGATTTTGCCGTTATCAACCACAGGAATACCTGAAATTTTGTGTGTACGCGTTAGCGTAAGCACGTCGCGCACCGTCATGTGGCTTTGAATTGTGATAGGGTCGTTAACTATTCCTGATTCAAAACGTTTAACACGTGCTACATGCGCAGCTTGTTTCATAGCGGTCATGTTCTTGTGAATAAAGCCTAGGCCGCCTTCTTGCGCAAGTGCAATTGCAAGTGGCGCTTCAGTAACTGTGTCCATTGCGGCTGAAAGTAGTGGAATGTTAAGCTGGATGTTGCGAGATAATTGTGTTCTGAGAGACACTTCGCGTGGCAACACGTTGGAATGTGCTGGAACCAATAAAACATCGTCAAATGTAAGTGCTTGTTGCAGTAAACGCATTCGTAAATCCTTTTACCCAAAACGAAATTATACAGAGTTATGAGCAGCTTAGCGAGTATGCTAAGCATATTTTCAAGAATTAAAACAAATTTTTTGTTGAATAAGATGTTAGTTTGCAGCAGTATTGATTGTAGTTCTGATAAGCAATAACATGTCTGAAAGCGTAATTATTTAAAGAGGTAATGCTATGAAAATAGGTTTGTTATTAGTATTGGCTGCAATTGTAGCTGCGATGGTGCCAGCGATGGCACAGGCTGAAATTTACAAATGGAAAGATAAAAACGGAACTACCCGTTACAGCGATGTACCACCGCCATCAAATGTTAAGAAGGAATCTATCGGTAAGAAAACGCCTAAAACGCCAACTGCGGCGGAAGTAGCTCCGGCTGAAAACGGATCCGCGCCAGCAATCAATCAAGGTAGCGCAGCAGCACCAGAAGCGCCTGTAAAAGAAGATGCTGCTGCTAAACGCGCTCAGGAAGCTGAGGCGCAGAAAAAGGCTGATGAAGTTAAAAAAGCTGAATTAAAGTATAGGCAGGAAAGTTGTGCAGCCGCCAGAAATAATCTGAGAACTTATACTAATGGCGGCAGAGTAATGACTACTGATGAAAACGGTGAGCGCCGCTACCTGGGGGATGATGAATTAAGCAAAGGCAAGGCTGATGCACAGCAAGCTGTAGAAAAGTTTTGCGATTAAAATGTTTATTGTTCAGTGTGCTCTAGGTGTTGCTACGTACATTCATGATGTTTTGTCTGTGGGATTATTGAGTGGTACGTTTAATACTTTTAACTGTCACTTTGAATCTTGATGCTGAAATGTGATGACATGAAATCTGATTGATTTGCTCTGTAGGCAGGATATTCTCAGTAATTTAAATCTTTTAGGAGATATGGAATGGCTGTGATCGATCGTGTATTAGTGGGTGAAGCACTGGTTGTAGAAAACCGGCCGGATGAGCATGGTTTAGATCTACTAAACGTAGCACATATTGACCTGATTATGGGGCCCAGAGGTAGTGCAGCAGAAGATGCATTTTGCCGAACGCTTACAGACCAAAAGATGGGTGTGAATGGTTTGCTCGCTATCGTTGCTCCGAACCAGATGGTAAAGCCAAATACCGTTATGTTTAACAAAGTGACGATTAAAAATGGCAAGCAGGCGACACAGATGTTTGGCCCGGCGCAGCGTGGCGTTGCGATGGCGGTAATGGATTGTGTGGCAGAAGGTATTATTCCGGTAGAAGAGGCTGATGATGTATTTATATGTGTCGGCGTGTTTATTAATCATCGTGCAGACAGCGATGAGCGAATTCAGGACTGGAATTATCGTGCGACAAAGCAAGCTATTAAAAATGCGATCGCACGTGAACCTAAAGCAATTGATCTACTGAAAACATATAAGGAATCAGTGCATCCATTTGCTGCAAAAGAAAAAAAATAAAAGCTTAAGTTTTTACTTAATTACTTAAGTTTTGAATAGCTTTAAGATCGTCAATGATCTGCTGTGAGTGCCTAGATACATTCACGCTGGTATAGATTTTTTTGATTTTGCCTTTAGGGTCAATTAAAAAAGTATAGCGCTTGGCAATTTTTACTACAAAAAGATTGGTTAGCGCATGATAACTCTCGGCAATTTTTCCGTCGGTGTCAGCGAGTAGTGTAAAAGGCAGATTATATTTCTCGGCAAATTTCCCGTTGGATTCACTGCTATCAACGCTGACGCCAATCACTTTTGCGCCCAGCTTCTCCAGTTGAGACATATCATCCCTGAAGTGACAGGCTTCCTTAGTGCAGGCAGGCGTGTCATTTTTTGGATAAAAATAAAGAACCAAATATTTGCCGCGATAGTCTGACAGTGCGTGTATCTTTCCTTTTGTATCACTTAGTGAGAAGTTTGGTGCATCTCCATCAATGACTAAGTTACCTGAATTGGCAAATGCGTAACTGCGGTATCCTAATATTGCGATTAGCAATATTGCGGTGTAAAAGAATAGTTTAACTAACATAGAGGGGCTTTCAGTTGAGCGATTTTCAAATATCTATTATTGAAGATTTAGTTTTGACTGATGTTAGCATCATTCGATTTGCTTAGTAAGTTGCAAATGGATTGCTGAAATAGTGATAGCGATTCACCATGAACAATTGTTACAATTACAGATGTTCAAAAGTTGTAGTTTTTCATTTTGTTATTATTTCAAATAGATACAAATAATTTCTGACTAACTTAAAGTTTCTCAAATAAAAATTGAAGTTAATTCATCTAAATACAGCTCAGATGCAAATCGTTTTCAAAAAACTGCTGTTAATCGCTGGATTAATCGCAATTTTTTCGGCAGTTTTGCAGCAGCATTTTTGTACTGATGCCAAAGAATCTCTAGCCAATGGCAAGAGTACTGTTGTGCAGTTTGACAAAGATAATAATCGCGATACTTTCGATAAAGCCGTTATTGGTGCCATTTCATATAATCAATTTTCTGAAAAAAGTTCTGTTTACTACTTCTATAGCGCAAGCTATCAAGAGCCGACCCTGTTGGTTCACCTAAGACCCCCGAAGGCTTAAATTTCAAATGGCTTAATTCTTGCAAGCTTAATCATTAAGCTTGTTTGGATATGCAAGCCCGGTCGTTGCTGATCAGCATGATGCCTGGAGATAGGCACTGCCTGTATAGCGCGAAATCAATCTTAATAATTTTTGTTATTAGTTAATTGTGATTAATTAATCTCGATTATTCATTCAGGAAAAAACTGTTTATGCATAGTTTTGGTGCAAGAGAGCTTCTGGCATGCTCAAAAATGGGTTATTTAATTTCATTAGGGTTTTTATTGGCTGGTTTTATGCACAGCCATGTAGCGTATTCAACACCAAGTTTTACTTTACAGCAGATTGTTACAATCGCTGCTGAACAAAACCCATCAATTAATATTTCAAAAGCACGTGAAGACTCTGCCGCGGCTTCTGTCGTTACTGCGACTACTTATGCTAATCCGCAATTTGAAATAGGAGCCGGACCATCAAATTACATCACTCCAGGCGGGCAGGGTAATAATCGAAACTGGGGCATGGCGTTGTCGCAGCCTTTGGATTTTCCCAGTGTGCGTAATGCCAGAAGAGAAGTTGCTGAAAACAATGTGCAAGTTGCAACGCTAGGTATTGAACTCACAAAAACGAGTGTACGTGCACGGGTAAAAAGTGCTTTTTACGATGTATTGCAGCGTCAGGCTGTACTTGAAATTGCAGAGTCAGATCGTAATTTGCTGAAAGATATTCGTGAACGTATCAAATTACGCGTCGATGTGGGTGAATCCCCAAAGTACGAACTGATTAAAGCTGATACTGAATCATTGGCTGCAGAACGAGATTATCAGGCAGCCAGAGTAAGGGTTACCGAAGCCAAAGCGTATCTGCGCGGCTTAATCGGTGCTGCTGTGCCGGAGGATTATAATCTCGCCGGGGAATTGCCGCTAAGTTCAAGTTTGCCGGGTATTGACGACATTCGTAATCGAATCAATGACGCTACACAGTTGAGACAAATACGTGCGGCCATCAAAACTTCTGAGGCAAACCTGCGCCTGCAGGAACAATTAGTCAATCCGGGTTTGACTGTTCGTGCCGGTATTGAACAGGATCCTGATTTACGCCAGCTGCGCCTGGGTATTTCAATTCCTATTCCGGTTTGGGATAAACGTACTGGTCCGATTGCACAAGCCGCGGCAGAAGTCAGAGAAGTGAATGCAATTTTAAGTGAGCGTGAACTGGCGATTAAGCGCGATATTGAATCTGCCTATCAGCGCTATTTAATTGCACAACAGCAGGTTGTCGCATTTGAGAA
>JBFZCQ010000234.1:0-2675 GCA_041307905.1 Methylotenera sp. | reverse complement strand
CGCTTTGGTTTTGGTTCTACGCAGGTAAAAGCATTAAATGACGTAAGCATTCATTTACGTGCAGGCACAACGCTTGCTGTTGTAGGTGAATCTGGCAGTGGTAAATCCACGTTGGCGCGTTGTCTGTTACAATTGCAACCCTTGAACAGCGGTGAGGTTATCTTTGAAGGAAGAGACTTAGCTAAACTGCGCCCAGCTGAATTAAGGGAAGTGCGTAAAAATTTGCAGATGGTGTTTCAAGACCCGTTTGCATCACTTAATCCCCGCATGCGGGTAGGTGAGATAGTTGGCGAAGGTTTGCTGATTCACAGTTTAGGTAGTGCGGCTGAGCAGCAAAAGAAAGTGATAGCGATGCTGAAGCGTGTTGGCATGACAGAAGCCGATATGCAAAAATACCCGCATGAATTCTCGGGTGGGCAAAGGCAGCGCATAGGTATAGCAAGGGCTTTAGTGTTAAATCCACAGGTCGTTGTCTGTGATGAGCCGGTTTCTGCATTAGATGTTTCAATTCAGGCGCAGATTCTGCTGCTGTTAAAAGATCTGCAGCAGGAAATGGCATTAAGCTACATTTTTATCAGCCATGATTTGCGTGTAGTGCGTCATATTGCTGATGATATGGTAGTGATGTATCAGGGGCAGGTTGTTGAGCAAGGCGCTGTAGCTGATGTTTACGCTGCGCCTGAAAATAGTTATACACGGAATTTACTGGCTGCGATACCGGGTAAAAAAGTAGTGAACGGATAAAGCATAGGTAATTTATCAGTTAATAGATTAAAAATTAAAAGTATTAAGAAGATTGGAATATTGAATGGCATACGATTTAGAAGAGCAAGAGCAGTTAGATGAATTAAAAGCATGGTGGAAAACCTACGGCAAATTGGTGAGTGGCACAGTGATAGGCTTGTTGCTGGCTTATGCTGCATATCAGGGATGGAATTTATATCAGGGCAAACAGGCGGTAGAAGCTTCAAGCGAATTCCAGGCACTGCAGGTGGCTGACGAAAATGATGTAAAAAGCATTCAGTCAAAAGCCGCTGTCATTATGGATAAATATTCATCTACTCCGTATGCCGGACGTGCTGCATTGTTTGTAGCAAAAACAAATTACGCCAGCAATGATGTTAAAAGTGCAAAAGCACAATTGGAATGGGCAATTAAAAATGCAAAAGAAACTTCTGTCAGCGCGATTGCTAGCTTGCAGCTGGCAAATATTTTAGCTGAAGAAAAAGATTTTCAAGGTGCGTTAAAAATGATGGAAGCCAAACATGATGAAGGTTTTGATGGCTTGTACTCAGATTTAAAAGGGGATGTCTTAGTTGCGCTTGGCAAGAAAGCTGAAGCTAAAGCTGCTTATGAGCATGCGCTGACTAAATTGGATGCTCAAGGCAGGTATCATGTGCTTACGCAACAAAAACTAGAGGCATTAGGTTAAAAATTGACGCAAATTATTAAAAAATCAAAACTTCTGCTGTTATTGAGCGGTTTATTGTTGCTGGCATCGTGCAGCACGATTACTGACTTGAAAACTGATATATCTGAACGTGTTTTTGGAAGCGAATCAGTCGAGCCGCCTGAAGAGTTAGCTGAAATCAAGGAAACTGCCAGCGTTAAAGTGCTTTGGCAGGCCAAGCTTGGCGGCACCGAAATTTATGATTTTACGCCGGCTGTAGAAGCCGGCTATGCGTATTTTGCGAGCGCTGAGGGTGAGCTAAGTAAGCTGGATATTACAAATGGTAGCCAGGCATGGCGTGTGAATGTTGGTGAAAAACTGACTGGTGGTGTAGGTATAGGTGGCAGTCTGGTCATTGTGGGTACGCAAAAGGGATCAATTTACGCCTATGATATTTCAGGCAAGCTGCAATGGAAAACACGATTAAGTAGTCAAGTGTTAAGTGCGCCTAAGTACTTTGATGGATTAGTAATTGTGCGTACCGGCGACAATCGAATTTACGGTATAAACGCGAATGACGGCAGCCGCAAATGGGTTTATGATCGTACAGGCCCGGCGCTTACATTACGTAGCAGTGCAGGTGTGATTGTTGATGGTGGAGCGGTCTATGCGGGGTTCGCTGGAGGTAAGCTGGTTTCTGTACGTGCTGACAATGGCAAAATGATGTGGGAAGCCTCTGTTGCACAACCTAAGGGTGTGACGGAAATTGAGCGTATTGCCGATATTACCAGCCTGCCGTTTGTAGATGGTCCTTTGGTGTATGCAGTGGCTTATCAAGGCCGTATTGCGGCAGTTGATAGAACAACTGGCCGCGTGGTATGGAACCGCGATATATCAAGCCTCTCAGGTTTGACTGCTGAAGATGCAAGAATTTATGTATCACATGCGATTGGCTCAGTGTATGCGCTGGATTACACTACAGGTAAAACCTTCTGGCGTCAGGGTGCGCTCAAAAACCGTCACCTGACAGCGCCATTGGCGATGGGCTCTTTGATAGCAGTCGGTGATGTTGAAGGATACGTACATTTTTTGAGTCGTGAAGATGGCGCGTTCAGCGCGCGTGTTAAAACTGGTGACAGCCAGATTTTGCCGCAGATGGTGTTGATTAACAGCAATACATTACTGGCACAGTCACGCGACGGCGGTATATACGCATTACAAATCAAATAAATAGCAGTTGCATGTGCAGATGATATACACGTTTCGTAATCACGCAATTGCAGTT
>JBFZCQ010000233.1:0-12075 GCA_041307905.1 Methylotenera sp. | reverse complement strand
TGGAAAAAGTGGTTTTAGTAGTTCATGTGTAAGCGGCTATTGGTGTAATTGGTCTGGTGCTTTTGCAGCACGGCAAGGGTGCCGATATGGGCGCTTCATTTGGTAGTGGAGCTTCAGGCAGCCTTTTTGGCGTTTCTGGATCTTCTAATTTTATGAGTCGCGCAACTGCTGGTTTTGTGATCGTATTTTTTACAACAAGTCTTACGCTTGCTTACATGGCGAGCAATAAGGCTGGTGATGTCAGTGTGGTTAAATCGCACGCAGCTAAAGCTGTAGGTGCGGATGAAGTGGCTCCTGCGGCAGTTAAACCGGAAGTGCCTGCAACCGAGGTTGTTCCAAAATAATTGTAATATTGAGCGTTCGCTCAAAAAAATGCCGTCGTGGTGGAATTGGTAGACACGCTATCTTGAGGGGGTAGTGACGAAAGTCGTGAGAGTTCGAGTCTCTCCGTCGGCACCAAATTAATGATGTTGTTGTAGTTGTTCAGCAATGTTGCAGTTAAATTATTGATCCTATTTGTTAATAAGTTTGTAACAAAGTTAGGTTATAAATAATGTTTTTCCTTCTTTTAAGTTTATTTATTTCTTTAGTGTGATTCAGTCTGGGGTTTTCCGGTGCTAGAAAATTATTACCCGATATTGTTATTCATTCTTGTGGGCTTGGGTGTGGGTGTCGGCCCCTTGGTTCTGTCCAGGCTGGTTTCTCCGAGTAAGCCTGATTCTCAAAAAAATTCTCCTTACGAATGCGGTTTCGAAGCATTTGAAGATGCGCGTATGAAATTTGACGTGCGCTACTATCTTGTTGCTATTCTGTTTATCCTTTTCGATTTGGAAATTGCATTTTTATTCCCATGGGCCGTGGTGTTGCAGGAGATTGGCTTGTTTGGATTTATTGCAATGATGATATTTTTGGGTGTACTCGTGATTGGTTTCATCTACGAGTGGATGAAGGGTGCGCTAGAGTGGGATTGATTTGCGATTTTGAGTTGTATGGCGAAAATCAAAACTTACTGCGTCAGTTACAGCTTTCTGCACTAGTTGTAATATCTGCGCTTCACTTCCTTGTCATTTTTGATTTTGAAACGAAATTATTCGTATGAGTATTGAAGGTATTTTAGAAAAAGGTTTTGTCACCACGACGCTGGATACGGTGATCAACTACACGCGGACCGGTTCATTGTGGCCGATGACTTTTGGCCTTGCCTGCTGCGCGGTTGAAATGATGCATGCGGGTGCGTCACGTTACGATCTGGATCGTTTCGGTATCGTGTTCCGTCCAAGTCCGCGTCAGTCAGATGTGATGATTGTTGCGGGCACTCTGGTGAATAAAATGGCACCGGCCTTGCGTAAGGTTTACGACCAGATGGCTGAGCCGCGCTGGGTGATTTCCATGGGTTCATGTGCTAACGGCGGCGGTTATTACCATTACTCGTATGCTGTAGTGCGCGGCTGTGATCGAATTGTTCCGGTAGATGTTTATGTGCCTGGCTGTCCGCCAACGGCAGAAGCGTTGCTGTACGGCATCATTCAGCTGCAGAATAAAATCAAACGTACCAACACCATCGCACGTTAGTATTTAGTCACGAAATCAAGAGAATATGTCAGCTAAATTAGATCAGTTATCGGCCAGCTTGCAAGCTGTACTAGGTGAGAAAATCACCAGGCAAGTAGTTGCGCTGGGTGAAATAACCATCGAGTGTAAATCATCAGATTATCTGGAGGTATGTCAGCTATTGCGTGACGATGCCAGTTTGAAATTCGAGCAGTTGATTGATTTGTGCGGTGTGGATTATCAGGAGTATGGCGACGGCACTTATGATGGTTTGCGCTATGCGGTAGTAAATCATTTTCTGTCTGTCAGTTTAAATCATCGTTTACGTTTACGCGTTTTTGCAACGGATGAAGACTTCCCGATTCTGCCGACTCTGGTTAATGTTTGGCCGGTGGCTAACTGGTTTGAGCGTGAAGCTTTTGACCTTTATGGCATCATGTTTGAGAACCATCCTGACCTGCGCCGTCTGTTGACAGACTATGGTTTTGTAGGTCACCCATTCCGTAAAGATTTCCCAATGATAGGTAACGTTGAAATGCGTTATGACCCAGAACAGCAGCGTGTGATTTATCAGCCTGTTTCAATTGAACTTAGAAATAACGTGCCGCGCGTAATTCGTAACGAGGGTGCTCATAATGGCTGAGATAAGAAACTATACGATGAACTTTGGCCCGCAGCACCCGGCTGCGCATGGAGTGCTGCGTCTGGTACTAGAGTTGGACGGTGAAGTGATTCAGCGTGCAGACCCGCATATCGGTCTTCTGCATCGCGGCACTGAAAAGTTAGCTGAAAATCGCACCTATTTGCAAAGTGTTCCTTACATGGACAGGCTGGATTATGTGTCCATGATGTCCAACGAGCATGCTTACGTGATGGCAATTGAAAAAATGCTTGGGTTGGAAGTGCCAATCCGAGCGCAATATATTCGTGTCATGTTTGATGAAATTACACGCGTATTGAATCATTTGCTGTGGTTGGGTGCGCACGCGCTGGACGTTGGTGCAATGACGGTTTTCTTGTACGCATTTCGTGAGCGTGAAGATCTGTTTGACGTATATGAAGCGGTTTCCGGTGCGCGTATGCATGCGGCTTACTATCGTCCGGGTGGCGTATACCGTGATTTGCCTGAAGTGATGCCACAGTATGCAGTTTCGCAGTTCAGAAACGCTAAAACAGTCAAAGCGCAGAATGAAAACCGTCAGGGTTCATTGCTGGACTTTATTGAAGACTTCACTAACCGGTTTCCGAAATATGTGGATGAATATGAAACACTGCTGACGGATAACCGTATCTGGAAGCAGCGTACCGTTGGTATCGGTGTGGTACGTCCAGAGCGTGCTATGGCTTTGGGTATGACTGGCCCAATGTTGCGTGGCTCAGGTATCGAGTGGGATTTGCGTAAAAAACAACCCTATGAAGTCTATGCGGATCTGGATTTTGATGTACCGGTCGGTGTGAACGGTGACTGTTATGACCGCTACCTGATTCGTGTGGAAGAGTTCAGGCAATCCAACCGCATTATCAAGCAATGTGTAGATTGGCTCCGTAAGAATCCAGGTCCGGTGATTACCACTGATAACAAAGTAGCGCCGCCTGACCGTGAAGGTATGAAAACCAACATGGAAGATATGATTCACCATTTCAAACTGTTTACTGAAGGTTTCCATGTGCCAGCGGGTGAAGCGTATGCGGCAGTGGAGCATCCAAAAGGTGAGTTCGGTATTTATATGGTTTCAGATGGTGCGAACAAACCTTACCGTTTAAAAATCCGGGCCCCGGGTTTTCCGCATCTGGCAGCGCTGGATGAAATGGTTAAAGGCCATATGATTGCTGACTTGGTGGCTATCATAGGTACGCAGGATATTGTATTTGGTGAGATTGACCGATAGTTTTGCTGATAAATAAACGAATCAGAATAAATAAATTTAGATTGATAAAATGTTAAGTGCAGAAGCCATAGCGAAAATAGATTACGAGCTGACTAAATATCCAGCTGACCAGCGTCAAGCGGCGGTGATGAGTGCATTACGTATCATGCAGACCGAACGCGGCTGGCTTTCAAAAGAGAGCATTACAGAAGTGGCGCAATATTTAGGTATGCCTGAAATTGCAGCGATGGAAGTGGCAACCTTCTACAATATGTATGACTTGAGTCCAGTTGGTAAATACAAAGTAACCATCTGCACCAACATTTCATGCATGTTGCGCGGTTCCGACGAAATCGTAAATCATTTGCAGCAAAAACTAGGTGTTGGTTTTAATGAAGTCACGCCCGATGGTAAATTCTGCCTTAAAGAAGGTGAGTGCATGGGTTGTTGTGGCGGTGCACCTTTGATGCACGTGAATAACACACAAATGCATGAATTCCTGACCACTGAAAAAGTGGACGCTATTCTAGAAGAATTAAATCAGGGGGAGCTAAAATAATGGTTGCCTCTACAAAACCAGTCGTAATGACAGACCTGACCGGCCAAACGCTGCTTACGCTGCGCACGCTGACAGAAAAAAATCCAGCCTCTTTAGAAGCTTATATCAAACTTGGCGGTTATGCTGCATTGAAGCGTATCGTTTCTGAAAAAGTAAAACCGACTGATATTATCACTGAGGTCAAAAACTCAGGTTTGCGTGGTCGCGGTGGTGCAGGTTTTCCTACAGGCCTTAAGTGGAGCTTCATGCCGCGTTATTTTGACGGTGTGAAATATCTGGTCTGCAACACAGATGAAGGTGAGCCGGGCACGTTTAAGGACCGCGATATTATCCGCTATAATCCGCATCAACTGATTGAGGGTATGGCGATTGCCGCTTACACTCTGGGTGCGCGCGTAGGCTATAACTATATTCACGGTGAAATATGGCAGGATTACGAGACTTTTGAGGCCGCGTTGCATGAAGCAAAAGCAGCTGGTTATCTGGGTGAGAACCTGTTCGGTACCAATTTCAGTTTTGATTTGTATGCGGTACATGGTTACGGTGCTTACATCTGCGGTGAAGAAACCGCTCTGATTGAATCTATCGAAGGAAAAAAAGGTCAACCCCGTTTTAAACCGCCATTTCCAGCTAGTTATGGTGTGTTCGGTAAGCCTACTAACGTCAATAACACCGAGAGCTATACCAGCATTCCATGGATTATGCAGCATGGCGGTCAAGCCTTTGCAGATTTAGGCGTGCCTAACTCAGGCGGCACTAAACTTTTCTCGATTTCCGGCCATGTGGAAAAACCAGGTAATTATGAAGTGAAAATGGGTACCCCATTTACTGAATTACTGGCAATGACAGGCGGTGTCTGGAAAGGTCGTCAATTGAAAGCTGTCATTCCGGGAGGACCTTCTACCGCGGTGGTTCCCGCATCAGTAATGATGGGCACAACTATGGATTATGACGGCCTTAGCAAAGCGCGATCAAGCATTGGTGCAGGCTCCATGATTGTGATGGATGAAACGACTTGCATGGTAAAAACTCTGCATCGTTTATCTTATTTTTTCTATGAAGAGAGCTGTGGACAATGTACGCCATGCCGTGAAGGTACCGGCTGGGTATACCGTGTGCTGGATCGTATTGTCAACGGCAAAGGTCGTATGGAAGACCTCGATCTGTTGACTGATGTCAGCAATAATATTTCAGGCCGCACGATCTGTGCCTTGGGTGAGGCTGCTGCCACACCGGTTTTAAGCTTTATCAAACATTTTAGACCAGAGTTTGAATACTACATTCAGCATGGCAAGAGTATGGTGGAACATCAATAATGTTGAATATTGAAATAGATGGCAAGGCAGTAGAAGTCGAACACGGCAGCACCATTATTGATGCTGCTGACAAGATTGGCGTTGCGATTCCGCGCTTCTGCTACCACCCAAAACTTTCTGTGGCTGCTAACTGCCGCATGTGTCTGGTGCAGGTTGAGAAATTCAACAAGCCATTGCCAGCTTGCGCTACGCCAGTAGCGGACGGCATGAAAATTTTTACACGCTCTAAAGCGGCAATTGAAGCGCAGCAGAGTGTCATGGAATTCCTGTTAATCAATCACCCATTGGATTGCCCGATCTGCGATCAGGGCGGCGAGTGTGACCTGCAGGATATTGCTGTAGCTTATGGTGCAAGCGGTTCACGTTATACCGAAGAAAAGCGTGTTGTTTTCAACAAGAATATCGGTCCCTTAGTCAGTACCGATATGACGCGCTGTATTCAATGTACGCGCTGTGTTCGCTTCCTGAAAGAAGTTGGCGGCATGCAGGAGTTGGGTCTGGTAGGGCGCGGCGAGCATGCAGAAATTACTGCCTACGTTGATAAAAGCGTTAATTCAGAATTGTCAGGCAACATCATTGATTTGTGCCCGGTTGGCGCATTAACAAGTAAACCTTTCAGATATTCAGCACGCAGTTGGGAGCTGACACGCCGCCCAAGCATTGCTCCGCATGACGGCTTGGGTTCGCACATTGAAGTCCAGGTTAAAGATAATAAAGTCATGCGAGTTGTTCCTCGTGAAAAAGAAAGCATCAATGAGTGCTGGTTGTCAGACCGTGATCGTTTCTCATACGAAGGCTTGAATAGTCCTGATCGCCTTAAAGTGCCAATGATCAAGCACAATGGCGCATGGGTTGAAACCGACTGGAAAACTGCGCTCGAATTTGCAGCTGGTCAATTGAAAGATATTACCAACGAGTACGGCAGTGAGGCTTTGGGTGTTCTGGTTTCACCTAACAGCACGATGGAAGAGGGTTATCTAGCCAAGAAACTTGCAAGCGGTTTGGGTTGTGGCAACGTGGATTACCGTTTACGCCAGACTGACTTCCGTCTTGATGGCAAACGCATTGGTACGCCTTGGATGGGTTGCAATATTCAGGAAATTGAAGAGCTGGATCGCATTCTGGTGATTGGATCTAACTTGCGTAATGAGCATCCATTATTGGCTCAACGATTCCGTAAAGCGGTCGCAAATGGTGCTGAGTTATCTATCGTTAGTCCGCTTGATAACAATCCGCTGATGGATGTTGCGCATAAAGTGATCGTTCGCCCGAATGACATGGTGAACGTGTTAGGCCAGATTCTAAAAGCGATGTCAGGCTTGCAGCGCCTGTCACTTTGCCTGCCACCTACACTGACTGCATTACTGGAAGATATCAAGGTTCGTCCGAATACACAGGCAATCGCTGAAAGTCTCGCTGGCCATGGTAAAGACTATGACTTGGTTGCGCCAAAAGTAGGTTTGTTTATTGGCAATATGGCATTGAGCGACCCACGCTTTACTGAGATGTACAGCATGATGGAAGCGATCGGTGGTATCTCAGGTGCTAAGGGCGGTATCTTGCCTGCAGCTGCTAACAGTACCGGCATGCATTTGATGGGTGTTATGCCTTCGAGTACAGGCATGCATGCACGTGCTATGCTCGAAGTGCCACGCAAAGCTTACTTGCTGCTGAATGTGGAGCCAGAGTTGGATTGTCAGCATGCGGCATTGGCAAAAGCAGCAATGGAAAAAGCTGAGTGCGTAATCGCACTGACAGCATACAAGTCTGAAGCTTTGGAAAATGCAGACATTCTGCTACCGATTGCACCGTTTACAGAAACATCAGGTACGTTCATGAGTATGGAAGGCCGTGTACAGAGTTTTGCTGCTGCGGTCAGGCCATTAGGTGAATGCCGTCCAGCTTGGAAAGTATTGCGCGTGTTAGCGAATACTTTAGGCTTGCAAGGTTTTGATTACGACTCAAGCGAGAAAGTAAAAGATGCGATATTTGGTGGTGAAAAACCATCTGCAGTGGTATGGCGCAGCCTCAACAACAACTTGAAAGAGTTGGTAGAGATTCAGATCAATATTAAAAAAGATGGTCTGCAGCGTATCGGCGAAGTACCGCAATACGAGTCTGATCCAATTGTACGCCGCTCACCACCGCTGCAAAAAACCAAGTACAACATCAAACCAATGGCGCGTATGTGCGCCGCCCAACTGGAAGCATTAGGACTGGCTGAGGGGAATCAGGTACTGGTAAAACAGGATAAAGGCAGCGCTGTGTTAACCGTGCAGTTGGATAATCATGTGGCAATGGGTTGTGTACGCGTTGCTGCATCACATGAAGATACGGTTGGCCTGGGTGATCTGATGGGTGATATTACAGTTGAAAAGCTGCCATCATCACAAGCTGATAAAACAACATTGACAGAAGAGCGTGCCTAATGGAATGGTTGGCAAACTTATTTGGTAGTTACTGGCCTGGTGTGGAACTCACCGGCTGGACTTTGATTAAAATCGTTGCGATTGTGGCCCCGCTGATGGGCGCGATTGCTTACCTGACATTGGCTGAACGAAAAGTAATCGGTTATATGCAGGTGCGTATCGGTCCAAATCGTGTTGGTTACTTCGGATTGCTGCAGCCACTGGCTGATGGTGTCAAACTGCTGTTTAAAGAAGTGGTATTGCCTACAGCTGCCAATAAAGGTTTGTTCCTGCTAGGTCCAGTGTTGGCGATTGCACCGGCTTTTGCGGCATGGGCCGTAGTGCCGTTCGATATGAACATGGTGCTTGCCGATATTGATGCAGGCTTGCTGTATATTCTGGCAATGACTTCTGTAGCAGTGTATGGCGTGATTATTGCGGGTTGGGCATCTAATTCCAAGTATGCGTTTTTGGGCGCCATGCGTTCTGCAGCACAGATTGTTTCTTACGAAATTGCAATGGGCTTTGCGCTCGTTGGTGTACTCATGTGTGCCAATAGTCTTAACCTCGGCAAGATTGTCATGGGTCAGTCCGGTGGTTTGCTGCATTGGTATTTTCTGCCTTTATTCCCGCTGTTTGTCGTGTACTTCATCAGTGCTGTGGCTGAAACCAACCGCGCGCCATTTGATGTAGCTGAAGGTGAATCAGAAATCGTAGCCGGTTTCCACGTTGAATATTCAGGTATGGCATTTGCAGTGTTCTTTCTGGCTGAATATGCAAACATGATTCTGGTGTCTATACTGGCTGCATTGATGTTCCTAGGAGGCTGGTTGTCACCGGTTTCATTCATCCCGGACAGTTTCTTATGGTTGCTGGCAAAAGTGGGGTTCCTGTTATTCCTGTTCCTGTGGTTCAGGGCTACATTCCCGCGCTATCGGTATGACCAGATCATGCGTTTAGGCTGGAAAGTATTTATTCCAATCACGATTGTTTGGATTGTATTTGTTGGCGGCATGATGCAAACCCCTTGGGCGTATCTGTTCCACTAGACGCTATAACTTAGTATTAAAACTTAGCATTAGATTATTCTAGGCAATAGATTATTAAAATCATGATTAAATCGATTAAACAGACACTTGGCAGCTTGATGCTGTGGGAATTGCTCAAAGGCATGGCGCTTACGGGTCGCTATTTCTTTGCACCTAAAATTACAGTGCAGTATCCGGAAGAGAGCACGCCGCAATCAAACCGTTTTCGCGGCTTACATGCACTGCGTCGCTATCCTAATGGTGAAGAGCGTTGTATCGCCTGCAAGCTATGTGAAGCTGTGTGTCCGGCAATGGCGATCACGATTGAATCTGAACAGCGTGAAGACAATACACGTCGTACTACACGTTACGACATTGATTTAACCAAATGCATTTTCTGCGGCATGTGTGAAGAATCATGCCCGGTTGATTCTATCGTCGAGACGCGTATTTTTGATTATCACGGTGAGCAACGCGGTGATTTGCTTTACACCAAAGAAATGTTGCTGGCAGTGGGTGATAAGCATGAAAAGCAGATTGCAGCAGACCGTGCACAGGATAAACAATTTAGATAGAAAGGCAGTGAAATGTGAAAAGAAAAATGTGAAATGCCGTTTTGTGCAATTTCACTTTCCGCCTTTCACTTTTCACGGAGTATAGATGACATTTTTTGGCTTACATTTTCAAGACATAGTGTTTTATACACTGGCAGCTATTTTGCTATACGCTGGCTTGCGTGTAATCACAACGCGTAATCCTGTTTACGCAGCACTATATCTGGTTCTGGCGTTCTTTACCGCAGCAGGTATCTGGCTGCTATTGGAGGCAGAGTTCCTGGCGATCGTACTAGTGCTCGTATATGTAGGTGCTGTAATGGTACTTTTCCTGTTCGTCGTGATGATGCTGGACATTAATTTGGACAGGCTGCGTGAAGGTTTCTGGAGCGCGCTACCGGTTGCATTGCCTGTTGGCGGTTTGATGGCAGTTGAAATGGTCATGATCGTCGGTGTTCGTAACTTCGGTGTTGATAAAGTAGCAGTCCCGGCTCCGCATCCTGCTGATTACAGCAATACTGCCGAGCTTGGTCGTGTGCTTTATACAGACTATCTGCTGCCATTTGAACTGGCTTCAGTTGTGTTGTTGGTTGCTATTATTGCGGCGATTGCACTTACTTTACGTGACCGTAAAGATAGTAAATCAATGGATCCTGCCAAACAGGTTCTGGTTAAAAAAGCAGATCGTATCCGTATTGTGAAAATGCAGGCAGAAGTTGAGACACCTGTAGCAGCAGATAGCACCGAGGAGAATAAATAATGGTTGGATTGTCACATTACTTGGTGCTGGGTGCGCTGTTGTTCGCAATCAGTGTGATCGGTATTTTTCTCAACCGTAAAAATGTAATTATTCTACTGATGGCGATTGAGTTGATGTTACTTGCAGTTAACCTGAACTTTATTGCTTTTTCTCATTACCTGAATGATATTGCAGGTCAGGTCTTCGTATTTTTCATCCTAACTGTAGCGGCTGCTGAATCTGCTATCGGTTTGGCGATTTTGGTGGTGCTGTTCAGAAACCTGCGCACGATCAATGTTGACGATTTAGATAGTTTGAAAGGCTAAGTGTTTAGCATGACCATGCAACAAATATATCTCGCAATTCCTCTGTTACCATTACTGGCCGCTGTTGTTATCGGCTTGTTCGGTAAATTCCTGCCGCGTGCTGCAGCGCACATCATTACGATTCTCGGTGTGTTAATTTCATTCGTCTTGTCAGTGTATGTGCTGAAAGATGCAATGGTCAGCCAGCCATATAATGAAACTGTCTATTCATGGCTGAAAAGCGGTAACTTCTCTTTTGAGATTGGTTTCCTGATTGACCGTCTGTCCGCAATGATGATGGTGGTGGTGACTTTTGTATCTTTAATGGTACATATCTATACCATCGGCTACATGCATGAAGACAAAGGCTACGCGCGTTTCTTCAGCTATATTTCATTGTTTACATTCTCAATGCTGATGCTGGTTATGAGTAACAACTTCATGCAGTTGTTCTTCGGTTGGGAAGCTGTGGGTCTGGTGTCTTATCTGCTGATCGGCTTCTGGTACACACGCCCGACAGCAATTTATGCCAATCTGAAAGCGTTCCTGGTTAACCGCGTAGGCGACTTCGGCTTCTTGCTTGGTATTGGTCTGGTATTGTTCCATTTTGGCAGCCTGGATTATGCAGCTGTGTTCTCCGTAGCGCCGCAGATGGCTGACGTTCAGATCAACCTGATCGGTAATGCTTCATGGTCATTGATGTCAGTGACATGCATTTTGCTGTTTATCGGTGCAATGGGTAAGTCAGCACAGGTGCCGTTGCATGTATGGCTGCCAGACTCAATGGAAGGCCCAACGCCGATTTCTGCATTGATCCATGCCGCTACGATGGTAACTGCCGGCATCTTCATGGTGGCACGTATGTCACCGTTATTTGAGTTATCAACCACTGCATTGTCCTTTGTACTCATCATCGGTAGCATTACCGCATTGTTTATGGGCTTCTTGGGTATTATCCAGAATGACATTAAACGTGTGGTTGCTTATTCAACCTTATCGCAATTAGGTTATATGACTGTGGCTTTAGGTGCTTCAGCATATTCAGTAGCAATTTTCCACCTGATGACACACGCATTCTTTAAAGCGTTGCTGTTCCTAGGCGCCGGTGCGGTGATAATGGGCATGCACCATGATCAGGATATCCGTAACATGGGTAACCTGAAAAAATACATGCCTGTTACCTGGATTACTTCACTGATTGGTTCATTAGCATTGATTCGTACACCGTTCTTTGCTGGTTTCTACTCTAAAGACAGCATTATTGAAGCAGCTAAATTCTCTACTATTCCAGGTAGCGGTTTCGCTTACTTTGCAGTATTGGCTGGTGTGTTTGTTACAGCATTTTACAGTTTCCGTATGTATTTCCTCGTATTCCACGGTAAGGAAAAATGGCGTGAAGTGAAGCATCATGACGCCCATCACGATGATGCACATGACGATCATGGTCATCACCATGGCTTGAGTCCAAGCGATGATCCGCATGAACCAGGCTGGGTTGTTAAGTTGCCTTTAATATTGCTGGCAATCCCTTCGGTGCTGATTGGTTACTTTGCAATTGAGCCTATGCTGTTTGGTGACTTCTTCAAAGGCGTAATTTTTGTGAACACTGAAGCACATTCTGCAATGCTTGAGTTGACTCATCATTGGCATAACATATTCCATTCAGCTACAGGCATGGCGATTCATGGTTTTATGACCTTGCCATTTGCATTAGCGGCTTCCGGTGTTTTTGTGGCGTGGTTCTTCT
>JBFZCQ010000232.1:0-9326 GCA_041307905.1 Methylotenera sp. | reverse complement strand
CAGCCAAGCTCAATATTCAATTGCCAGCTGCCGGTCGCTATGCGGTAGGTAATGTATTTTTACCTCAGATTGCTAAAAATCGTGAAGCGTGTGAAGCGCTAATCAACAGTATTGTTGCAGAAGAAAATCAGGTGTTGCAGGGCTGGCGCGATGTGCCGGTAGATAACAGCAATATTGCCGACGCAGCACGTGATGTTGAGCCTACAATGCGTCAGATATTTGTTGCCAGCGCAGAAGCAGCTGATGCAAATTTTGATGCAACGGTATTCGAGCGCAAACTTTTTGTGATCCGCAAACGTATTGAACATGCGGTGCGTGATCTTGATCTACAAGACAATGCGGCGTTCTATATGCCTTCATTATCATCCCGCACCATTGTCTATAAAGGCATGTTGCTGGCGAATGAAGTCGGTGTTTATTACAAAGATTTGAATGATGAGAGCGTGGTTTCAGCACTGGCACTAGTGCATCAGCGATTCTCAACCAACACCTTCCCAGCCTGGGATCTTGCGCATCCGTTCCGTATGATTGCGCACAACGGTGAAATCAACACTGTACAAGGTAACGTAAACTGGATGGCGGCGCGTCATGAAGCCATGCGCTCTAGTCTGATCGGTGAAGATCTGGAAAAGCTGTGGCCATTAATTGTTGACGGCCAGTCAGACTCAGCCTGTTTTGATAACTGTCTGGAATTGCTGGTGGCTGGTGGGTACAGTCTGCCGCACGCAATGATGATGCTGATTCCTGAAGCATGGTCAGGTAATGCATTAATGGATGAAGACCGTCGTGCTTTTTACGAATATCACGCTGCCTTAATGGAGCCATGGGATGGCCCGGCAGCCGTGGCGTTTACTGACGGTAACAGGATTGGCGCTACATTGGACCGTAACGGCCTGCGTCCGGCACGTTATCTGGTAACGGATGACGATCTGGTCATGATGGCGTCTGAAATGGGCGTGCTGACATTCCCGCAGGAAAAAATCGTTAAAAAGTGGCGTTTAGAGCCAGGCAAAATGCTGCTCATCGATACTGTGCAAGGCCGCATTATTGATGATGCTGAAGTTAAAAACGCTTTGGCAACGGCAAAACCTTACAAACAATGGATTGAAGAATCACGCTACTTTCTGGCTGACATGCCTAAAGTTGAAGGTGGTTTGCAATTGAATGCTGATCTGTTGGATACACAGCAGGCATTCGGTTATACACAGGAAGACATCAAGTTTGTGCTGCAGCCTATGGTGCAGAATGGCGAAGAAGGCTCAGGTTCTATGGGTAATGATGCAGCCTTGCCTGTATTGTCTGCCAGACCGAAAGTTTTATATAACTATTTCAAACAGTTATTTGCACAGGTAACCAACCCGCCAATCGACCCGATTCGTGAAGAGCTGGTGATGTCTCTGGTGACCTTCATTGGCCCAAAACCAAACCTGCTTGGCATTGATGAAACAACGCCGCCGATGCGCCTTGAGGCCAGCCAGCCCGTGCTGATGCTGGATGAATTGGAGCAATTGAAGGCGATTGCTACGCTGACCAATAATCAATATAAATCACTGGTATTGGATATCACCTATTCTGCGCAAGAGGGCAAAGCAGGTATGGCTGCAGCATTGGAAAGCCTTACTAAGGCTGCCGAAAAAGCGGTACTGGATGGCATTAATATTCTGATTCTTTCAGACCGAAGTATGAATGCTGAGCGCGTGGCGATTCCGGCACTGCTGGCATGCTCAGCAACACATGAGCATTTAGTGCGCGCCGGTTTAAGAACCAGTTCCGGTTTGGTGGTGGATACCGGTTCTGCACGTGAAGTGCATCATTTTGCACTACTGGGTGGTTACGGTGCTGAGGCAGTTTGCCCTTGGCTGACTTTTGAAACCATTAAAGGCATGTCAGACGACAGCTATAAAGCCAGCAAAAACTTTGTTAAGGCGATTAGCAAAGGCTTGTATAAAGTCATGTCTAAGATGGGGATCTCTACTTACCAGTCATACTGCGGCGGTCAAAGATTCGAAGCAATCGGCCTGAACACTGCCTTTGTAGCGCAATACTTTACTGGTACTGCGACCAATATTGAAGGTATTGGCCTGGATCAAGTGGCTGAAGAGGCAGTTCGTTTGCATACTTCTGCATTCGGTACCGACCCTGTATTGGCTAATAGCCTTGATGCTGGTGGTGAGTATGCATTCCGCGTGCGCGGTGAAGAACACACTTGGACACCGGAATCAATTGCCAAGTTGCAAAATGCTACACGTACCGGCAAGTTCGATACTTACAAAGAATACGCAAAACTGATTAACGATCAAACCCGCCGTCACATGACATTGCGCGGTCTGTTTGAAATTAAACCGGCAGCAACACCGATTCCGCTAGAATCTGTTGAGTCAGCCAAAGAAATCGTGAAACGTTTTGCCACAGGTGCGATGTCACTGGGTTCTATTTCTACCGAGGCACACGCAACGCTGGCGATTGCCATGAACCGTATCGGTGGTAAGTCGAATACCGGTGAAGGCGGTGAAGATGCAAAGCGCTTTATTCCGGTGGCTACCGCTACGACGATGGCAGCCGTTATCGGTGAGAAGTTGATTGAGAAAGATATTCCGCTTAAAGCAGGCGACTCTATGCGCTCAAGCATCAAACAAGTGGCATCTGGCCGCTTTGGTGTCACTGCGGAATATCTGGCAAACGCTGATCAGATTCAAATTAAAATGGCACAGGGTGCAAAACCGGGTGAAGGTGGCCAGTTACCTGGTCATAAAGTGTCAGAGTACATTGCCAAGCTGCGCTTCTCTGTGCCTGGCGTGGGCTTGATTTCACCCCCTCCGCACCATGATATTTATTCGATTGAAGACTTGGCGCAGCTGATTCATGACCTGAAAAATGCTAATCCTAAAGCTTCAATTTCCGTGAAACTGGTGTCTGAAACGGGCGTAGGTACAGTGGCGGCAGGCGTGGCAAAAGCCAAGTCTGATCACATTGTGATCGCAGGTCACGACGGTGGTACTGGTGCTTCACCAATTTCATCCGTGAAACATGCAGGTACACCATGGGAGCTGGGTCTATCTGAAGCACAGCAAACTCTGGTATTAAATCAACTGCGCGGTCGCATAGTGCTGCAGGTTGACGGCCAGATTAAAACCGGCCGTGATGTGGTGATTGGTGCTTTGTTAGGTGCAGATGAGTTTGGTTTTGCTACGGCGCCGCTGGTAGTTGAAGGCTGTATCATGATGCGTAAGTGTCACCTCAACACCTGCCCGGTTGGCGTGGCGACACAAGATCCGGAATTGCGTAAACGCTTTACCGGTCAGCCTGAGCATGTGGTGAACTACTTCTTCTTTGTGGCTGAAGAAGTGCGTGAATACATGGCTTCTATGGGCATCGCGAAATTTGAAGACCTGATTGGCCGTGCTGATTTGTTGGATACGCAAGCAGGTATCGACCACTGGAAGATCAATGGTCTGGATTTCAGCAAAGTATTCCATCAGCCAGATATGCCAGCCAGCGTTTCACGTAAAAACAATGACGTGCAAGACCATGGTCTGGTCAATGCGCTAGATAACAAACTGATAGCGCTTGCGCAACCAGCGCTGGAAAAAGGCGAAAAAGTAGTGATGGATATCGCTATTACCAATACTAACCGTACCGTCGGCACCATGCTGTCTAATCAGATTGCTACACGTTATGGCAATGCAGGTTTGTCTGACGATACGATCCATGTGAATTTCACAGGGACCTCAGGTCAGAGCTTCTCGGCATTTCTCGCGAAAGGTATTACTTTTGACCTGACCGGCGAAGGTAACGATTATGTAGGTAAAGGTCTGTGTGGCGGCCGCATCGTGATTAAACCGCCTAAAACTTTCCGCGGTATTTCACATCAGAATATTATCGTTGGTAATGCAGTGATGTATGGTGCTACAACTGGCGAGAGTTATTTCAGCGGCGTAGCAGGTGAGCGTTTCTGCGTACGTAACTCAGGTGCTTCTGCAGTGGTTGAAGGTGTAGGTAATCACGGTTGTGAGTACATGACCGGCGGTACAGTTGTGGTGCTGGGCGTTACCGGGCAGAACTTTGCGGCAGGTATGAGCGGTGGCGTAGCCTATGTGTATGATGAAGATGGCATGTTTGCAAAACGCTGCAATATGGGCATGGTGTCACTTGAAAAAGTTGAGCATGTAGCAAACGTAGCAGCAGATGCCGTGCATCATCTAGGCCAGCCAGACGAGGTTACTTTGCTTGCTTTAATCAACAAGCATGCAGAATACACTGACAGCGGCCGTGCTAAAGCGATACTTGCTGACTGGGAAAATGCACGTGGCAAGTTCGTGAAAGTGATGCCAAATGAGTACAAACGTGCTTTAGTTGAATTGGCTGAAGACAAAGCATTAATCGCGGCCTAATGTCGTTTTAATAAGTACGGCTTTAGCAAATCGTACTTTTAATAAAATAAGTAAAGAGACTCTCTCTTATAGGAAAAGGCTTTATAGTATGGGTAAAGTAACAGGCTTTATGGAATTTGAACGTCTTTCTGAGGCTAATCTGCCAGTTCCGGAACGCGTTAAAAATTACAAAGAATTTGTATTGCATCTGACTGATGATCAGGCTAAACAACAGGGCGCGCGTTGTATGGATTGCGGTATTCCGTTCTGTACCACTGGCTGCCCGATTAATAACATCATTCCTGACTGGAATGATCTGGTTTACCATCAGGACTGGCGCAGTGCGATTGATGTCTTGCATTCAACCAACAATTTCCCTGAGTTTACCGGCCGTATCTGCCCTGCCCCATGTGAGGCTGCCTGTACCTTAAACATTAATGCTGACGCTGTTGGTATTAAATCTATCGAACATGCGATTATTGATAAAGCCTGGGAAAATGATTGGGTAAAACCGCAGATCAATTCTAATAAAACCGGCAAAAAAGTGGCTGTAGTCGGTTCTGGCCCTGCAGGACTGGCTACAGCGCAGCAACTGGCACGCGCCGGTCACAGCGTCGTTGTACTCGAAAAAAACAGCCGTATAGGCGGTTTGCTGCGTTACGGTATCCCTGATTTTAAAATGGAAAAATTACATATTGACCGCCGCATGGCACAAATGCAGGCTGAGGGCGTTGAGTTCCGTGTTAATCAGAACGTTGGTGACAATGTAAATGCAGATGTCTTACTGGCTGAGTTTGATGCAGTAGTGCTGGCAGCGGGAGCTGAGCAACCGCGTGATTTGCCGGTAACCGGCCGTGAGTTGGATGGCGTTCACTTTGCAATGGATTTTCTGAGTGCACAGAATAAAGTTGTTGCCGGTGATACGATCCCTGACCAGATCAAAGCGACAGGCAAACATGTCGTTGTGATTGGCGGCGGCGATACAGGTTCTGACTGCGTAGGCACCTCTAATCGTCATGGTGCATTGAGCGTGACTCAGTTTGAACTGATGCCGCAGCCTCCGGCAAAAGAAAACAAAGAACTGGTATGGCCAAACTGGCCACTCAAATTACGAACTTCCAGTTCGCACGAAGAAGGTGCAAACCGTGACTGGTCTGTGACTACTAAAGAGCTGATCGGTGAGAACGGTAAAGTTGTAGCCCTTAAAGGCGCTCGCGTAGAATGGAGAGATGGCAAGATGAGCGAAGTGCCAGATTCTGAATTTACCATTCCTGCTGACTTGGTATTTTTGGCGATGGGCTTCGTGTCACCGATCCAGAAACTGCTAGAAGCATTCGGTGTAGAAAAAGACCAGCGTGGTAACGCAAAAGCCACTACTGATGGCGAAGGCTGCTACAAAACGAGCAAAGATAAAGTATTTGCTGCCGGTGACGTACGCCGCGGCCAGTCTCTGGTGGTATGGGCGATTCGTGAAGGCCGTCAGGCCGCACGTGCGGTGGATGAGTTTTTGATGGGTTCATCAGTATTGCCACGTTAATCTCCTACGCTAAATAGGGCTTAATCTAGTAAAATAGACGGGGATGCGCGTGATGTGCATCCCCAATTTTTTTGAGCAGAAACAATGACACCATTACAAAACGATACCTTTTTACGCGCGTTGATGCGCGAATCTACCGATTATACGCCAGTATGGATGATGCGCCAGGCTGGCCGTTACCTGCCTGAATATAAAGCGACGCGTAAAAATGCAGGTAGTTTTTTAAGTCTTTGTAAAAATGCTGACTTTGCGACTGAAGTCACGATTCAGCCTCTGGATCGTTACCCGTTGCTAGATGCGTCTATTCTGTTTTCGGATATTCTGACAGTGCCTGATGCGATGGGCTTAGGCTTGTATTTCGAAGAAGGCGAAGGCCCTAAATTCGAACGTACGTTGCAGCAGGAAGCTGATATTAAAAAATTGACCGTGCCAGATATGGCCGAACTGCAATATGTATTCAATGCTGTGACCCAGATTCGTAAAACCTTGAATGGCCGTGTGCCGTTAATCGGTTTCAGCGGCAGTCCGTGGACGCTGGCTACCTATATGGTTGAAGGCAAAGGCGGTACGGATTTCTTAAATATTAAGAAAATGGCTTATGCACGCCCTGACTTGCTGCATCACATTTTAGAAACTATAGCGCAAACCGTAATTCAGTATTTAAATGCGCAGATTGCTGCAGGCGCACAGGCGGTGATGATATTTGACTCATGGGGTGGTGCGCTGGCGCATGATGCTTATCTTGAGTTTTCATTAAATTATATGCAGAAAATTGTGAACGGATTAACCAAAACTAGTGAAGGCCGTAAAGTTCCTAGCATCGTCTTTACTAAAGGTGGCGGTTTGTGGCTGGAAGCACAGTCTGAAATCGGAGCAGATGCGATTGGCTTGGACTGGGCAGTAGATATTGGCAGTGCGCGCAAGCGTGTGGGTGACAAAGTTGCGCTGCAAGGCAATCTTGACCCTGCAATACTGTTATCAACCCCGGAGGCGATTGAGAAACAGGTTGCTAATGTACTGGCCAGTTATGGTCATGGCAATGGACATGTGTTTAACCTCGGTCACGGTATTACGCAGTGGACACCACCGGAGAACGCGGCAGCAATGCTTGCTGCAGTGCGCGAACATAGTCGTCAGTATCATCAGTAATTTAACTAACAGTCATCGCCTTGATTTACCAGTTGCACATTAATTCAGAGCCCGCTAAAGCAGGCTCTGAATTAAATCTTAATCTTAACCTTAATTATATCAGCTACATTAAAGTTGATATTGTCGATACGCATCTTTCAATTAGCAATTAGAGAATACTTAGTTTTATTCAGTAGGCTTGGAATTAGCAATAAAAATCCTCAAAGATTTCTTCAAAAGTTGAAACTGGGGTCTGAGATTTACCTACTAGTCTGTTGTATCAATTTTTTCAGCCTTACTGCCGGTGTTGGCCATCCAGGCAAACAAGGATGAACGCATCGCTTCTTCTACAGACATATCTAAAGGATGCACCCATTCGAGCGGCACAAATACAGTATAACCACCAATCATGTAACCCATGGGCAGGTAGACTGCTACACGATTTTCCTTGCTGAAACCTTCCGGGAGTGTATCAAGATTATGACGCGTGATTAAGCCTACCATTTCCAAGGCTTGTCCAGGAATTCTGAGGAGTACAACTTGTTGCGCGGCCTCGCCTTTATGTGGTGAAAAGTAATCAGCAAAGCTTTTCAAAGACGAATAAATACTTTTAACTACTGGCAGATTGGTAAATGGTATCTCGAGCCATGACAGAAGCTTACTTGCAACCGGTTGAGAAATTAGAAAACCAAGAAGAATAATAGCGCCAATACCAAGCAGCAAGCCTAACCCCGGTAGATAAAACTCGCCAATAAATGGGCGAATCCACCACATTGCGAAATTTTCCGACCAGGTGAGAAAGATATAGAGCAGATAAATTGTGAAGCCAAGTGGCATGGCCGTTATCAGGCCGAGAAAAAAATATCTATTTAAATGCTTAATCAATTCTAGCTCCTGTTAATGCCTAATTTAATGATCTAAAAAAGTATTTTTAACTTCTAATATTTACAAAAATGTAATCGTAAAAAATTTTAATCTGACCATAAGCAAAGATTAAGCCCAAATTTTTTAACTGCAATTCAGGCTTAAACAATTCGATCTGACGAAACGGGATATGATGCATTCCCCGTTTGTTCATAGGCGGAAATGTTTGCGATGGTAGTATTGGCAATTTCCGTGAGCGCCTCGTGCGTAAAAAACGCCTGATGCCCTGTAATTATAACGTTTGGAAACGTTAATAACCTTGCAAATACATCGTCATGAATGACGGTGCTCGATAAATCTCTGAAAAACAGATTTTCTTCTTCCTCGTAGACATCCAGGCCCAAACTCCCAATGACACCGGATTTTAGGCCTTGAATGATGGCTCGTGTATCTATGACAGCACCGCGACTGATATTGATTAGCATCACCCCTGCTTTCATGACCGCAATTGCATGCTCGTCAATCAGATGATGCGTTTGCGGTGTAAGCGGGCAATGCAGGCTGATAATATCGCTATTTCTCAGCAACTCTTGCAGTGAAACATATCTTGCGCCCGCTTCTATGCATTGCTGATTGGGCACTGGGTCAAAGGCCAGTATTCTGCAGCCAAAACCTGCCATGATTTTGGTAACACACAATCCAATTTTGCCGGTACCGATAAGGCCTATAGTTTTGCCGTATAGATCAAAGCCCATTAGGCCCTCTAGTGAAAAATTACCCTCGCGCACACGTGCGCTGGCACGATGAATTTTTCTGTTCAGGCTCAACATTAACGCAACCGCATGCTCAGCAACAGAATGCGGTGAGTACTCCGGCACGCGCGCCACGGTAATGCCATGCAATCTTGCAGCTTCCAAATCCACATTGTTAAAACCTGCACAGCGCAAGGCAATCAACTTCACCTGCCGTTCGGAAAGTAGCGCGATGACCCTTGCATCTAAGACATCGTTCACGAATACACTTACAGCTTCGGCACCAGCGACCGTCGATACGGTTGTCTCGTCCAATCGCGATTCTAAATAAACTAATTGATGGTGCCCCGCATTGGCCGCGTCAATATAGGTTTTATCGTAAGATTTAGTGCTGAACACAGCAACCCGCATTTTCTTCCACCCTGATTTATAACAAAATAATATTTGATGACAAACATCTGTTTCAAACATTATGTTTAAAAATAAAGTATCTATTAACAAGTCGCTTATTCATAAAAGGTTTTAATTCATAAGCTGCTTAATTTAAAGAGGATTGGGACTTAGTATATTAAGTAATATTCTGGTAATCGGTACGCAGCTTAAGAATCATTACACAAACTAAGTAAAAAATTCTTTAATAGGTTTTTTTATTGGATAAAACACAATATTTATTTT
>JBFZCQ010000231.1:0-3986 GCA_041307905.1 Methylotenera sp. | reverse complement strand
AATGCACCAAGCTCACGGCAGCGCTGCTGAAAAGCTCGTTGCCAGTGCAGAAACTGACGCGTTTCTTCAGCCTGATGTTCACGCGGCACATGCAAGTTCCATGCGACGACATAACGGTTAGCCTCCATCGCAGCACTGGCCAAACCGGAAATATCAAACAAGTCGCCGAAAGCGTTCTTTTTCAGTGATTGTGCAATCACTTCTTCCCACAGTAACTGCTCGTTAAAAGCGCTTAGTGCATAAGGCGGTGTTTCTTCATTGATCGCGCCGGTAAGTAAACCTTGCTCAATTATACTTTCCAGCCATTGCGATAGCATTTGTAAATTCGGGCTATGCCATTGCGTTTTTCCTGCCTGTGTTTGTTGCTGCGTAATATCATTTTGGATACTGCGCGCCAAACGTGCGGATGGGCATAAAATAATCGTAATGGGAGGCATAATGCTAGATTTTAAAAAAAGTCTTCTTAATATAATTCAAAGATAAGCAATCTGATCAAATTTGTAGGCTTGCAGGTATTTCATTATGTACAAGTTATCATGCAATGTTTGATTGTCAAATTTTCCTTATATCTAAATAGCATATTCCTGCACTGGATAAATTTATTTTATACTCGAACTGTTAAAATAAAAATTGTAATCAAAACATAGAGAAACAATATGCTCACTCAATTTAAAAAATTTATTAAATATTTCATCTTGGTTTTATTCATTCCAATCGGACTCTTTGCTATCTATATATGGGCAGCACTATCCTGGACATACTCATCAGGGGAGCGTGCCGGTTATGTGCAAAAGCTCTCTGAAAAAGGCTGGGTATGCAAAACTTACGAAGGTGAATTGATACTGGTTTCCATGCCCGGCACACAGGCAGAAAAGTTCTTTTTTACCGTCAGAAATAAAATGGTAGCAAAAAAGATCAACGAAACCGTAGGTCAGCGTGTGCGCCTGATTTACGAGGAGCATAAAGGTCTGCCTACTAATTGTTTCGGCGATACGGCTTATTTTGTTACCGATGTACAGCCGTTAGATAAAGAATAATAATGGGCAAGCAAGAATAATGGCTGCAACCGATGAAAAAAACTACATTACACCAGAGGGCTTTGCTGCGCTCAAGGAGGAGTTCCACCAGCTTTACAAAATTGAGCGGCCTGAGGTGGTGCGCACCGTTTCCTGGGCAGCCAGCAACGGTGACCGCAGTGAAAACGGTGATTACATCTATGGCAAAAGACGCCTGCGCCAGATTGATAGCCGCTGCCGCCACCTGATGCGGCGCATGGACCTGGCTGAAATCGTAGATTCAAGCCAGCAGCAGCATCTGGAAAAAGTCTTCTTCGGTGCTTGGGTTACTTTATATAATCTAGATGACGAGACTGAACACGTTTATCGCATTGTCGGCAAAGACGAGCTGGCGCCTTCTAAAGGCTATATCAGCTGGATATCGCCGATGGGGAAAGCCATGCTCGGCAAAACCATAGGTGACAACGTGCGATTAACAAGCCCGAAGGGTGACGAAACTTTTGAAGTAATTGATATCAGCTACAAGGATCCAGACCTCAAGCCATGAGACGCTGGGATATTTTCTGCAAAATCGTCGACAACTTCGGCGATATCGGCGTGTGCTGGCGCCTGACTAAGCAGCTTGAACATGAACATGGTATCAATGTCCGACTGTGGATTGATGACCTGAATGTCGCCCGGCAACTGATACCGTTATTAGATTGCTCACAAAGAACGCAGCTGATTGATAACATTACAATAGCTGCCTGGGATGCAGACACTTTGTTTGAACAGACCGCTGACGTAGTGATTGAAGCCTTTAGCTGCGAACTCCCTGAAAGCTATCTGAGACTGATGCAGCCAGATAATATCTGGATTAATCTTGAATACTTGTCAGCGGAACGCTGGGTCGAGGGGTTTCATGCCAGAAATTCAAAACGCGGTAATCTTACGCGTCATTTCTTTTTTCCCGGCTTTACCCAGGCGACCGGCGGCTTGCTGCGTGAGCATGACATTGTTGAAAACAATCAAAAAATCGCGTCTGATGAACAGCTACAATCAGACTTTTTCCGGCAGTTTAATCTAAATCCGGATGACGATAGCACTGCTCTCAAAATTTCGCTATTCAGCTACCCGCATGCTCCGATCAGAGACCTGTTATCCGCAATGGCTGATTCAGCTACAAGAATCAGCTGTTATGCACCGGCCACAAATATCTTACCTAAGATTGCTGCGTTTTTCGGTAAAAAATCCATCGCAGCAGGCGACCATCTGCACCGCAATAATCTGACTCTGCATGTGCTGCCTTTCCTGAATCAGGCTGATTATGACAAACTGCTGGCAAGCTGCGATATCAACTTCGTACGCGGTGAGGACAGCTGGATACGTGCGATCTGGGCTAACAAGCCTTTTATATGGCAGCCCTATTGGCAAACTGAAGACACGCATTTAATCAAACTGAAAGCGTTTCTGGATGTATTTTATTCAGGTTGTGAAGATACGGCTAAACAAGCTGCAATTACCTTGAATAACACGTGGGCTTCGGAACAACTCAGTTCGTTAACATGGCAGAATTATCTAAGAAACATCAGCACACTGAAAACATTTACGGCACAGCAAACTAGCGCATTGGCCTCACCGCCGAGCCTTACAACTAACTTGGTGATTTATATTGAAAAATTACATCACAATAAGATATAATGCCCGGTTTTACGCATGTCCCCTTTAATTTGTAAGGCAACCTATGAAAACAGCACAAGAACTCCGCGTTGGTAACGTGATTATGGTAGGCAACGATCCACTCGTTGTTGTTAAAACAGAGTACAACAAATCTGGCCGTAACTCTGCCGTAGTTAAAATGAAATTCAAAAACCTGCTTACTGACACCCCTAGCGAAAACGTATACAACGCTGGCGACAAGTTCGAAGTTGTTATTCTGGATAAAAAAGAAGTGACTTACTCATACTTCGCTGATCCAGCTTATGTATTCATGGATGCCGACTACAACCAATATGACGTTGACGGTGAGTACATGACCGACGTTTTACCATTCTTGGAAGACGGCTTGGCTGCTGACTTGCGATTTTACAATGACAAAGCAATCTCAGTTGAAATTGCAAACTCTGTAGTGCGTGAAATCACTTACACAGAGCCAGCAGTAAAAGGCGACACATCAGGTAAAGTGTTGAAACCAGCTAAAATCGCTACAGGTTTTGAAGTGGCTGTGCCTTTATTTGTAAGCCAAGGCGACAGAATCGAGATTGACACACGTACCGGAGAATACAAAAACCGTGTAATGAAGTAAGCTGAAATACGTTTTAAATAGATTTAAAATCTATTTAAATTAATTTCCCACCGTATTAAATCGCTGGGAAATTTAAAAAAGGGAGCAACTAGCTCCCTTTTTTTATGCCTAATAGAACACATATCGCGTTAATCTAGCGCTATATAAAAATAAAAATCACCAGGGGCAGAGAAATGAACGACAAACAACTGGTCGCACTGCAGGCTGCAAAATTTGTAAAAGATGGCATGCTGGTTGGCTTAGGCACAGGGTCAACTGCCAATTACTTTATTGATGAATTAGCGCGTTTATCGCGCGAAGAAGGCTTGAAAATCAAGACTGTGGCAAGCTCTACCATCAGCGCTCAAAAAGCGCAGTCTCTGAACTTACCTATCGTCGCGCTCGAACATATACGTCAGATTGATTTATATGTAGACGGTGCCGATGAAATCACTCCGGACAAAACCCTGCTTAAAGGCCGTGGCAGTGATCTGGTAAAAGAAAAGCTACTCGCCAATGCTGCCACAGTGTTTATTGCCGTAGCCGATTCCAGCAAGCTGGTCAGCTATATCGGTCAGAACTTTGTGATTCCGATTGAAGTGATTCCATTTGCCTGGCAACTAGCCAAGAAAAATCTGGAAGAACTCGGTGCGCAAGGTGACCTGCGCCCGAATCCAGCCAAAGATGGGTTCTGGGTAACATCTCAT
>JBFZCQ010000230.1:0-4608 GCA_041307905.1 Methylotenera sp. | reverse complement strand
CCCGCGTTTATCTGGGTTCTGCCGAGCTGGCTGCTGTATGTGCCAAGCTAGGCCGTATGCCGACCCATGCTGAGTATATGGAAACAGTAGGCAATAAATTAGCCAACACAGCAGAAATTTACAAGTATTTGAATTTCAATCAGATGACTGAATATAAAAATGCCTTGGAAACTTTGAGCAACGGTAAAAAAGTAATTCATATCTCAGAAGTTGCTTGATCAAGCGGTTCTTTTTTAGGCCACCCGGATTGTTATTGATAACTGGGTGGCCTCTGTCGTTATAATAGCTAATTAATTTTAATTATTTTTCCTCATATGACACTGCATCTGCCAGAAGTCCCGGAGATATTTGACCCCAAAGAGATCGCGAAGCCACCTAAGCGTGGTGCATGGAAGGTCATGTTGCCACTCAGTATTTTGCTGTTAGTCTTTATTTTTCTAGCATGGCATTTTAACTGGGATGTCAAAGCGGTTACGGCAGGTGTATTACTGTTTGGCATGGTTTCCCATGTGTTTGCCTGGGTGGTCGGTATTATAGGGCTGGTACCCTTTGTTGGGCCATTAATAGTTAAGGTCTTGAGCTTGTCTTTTATTTGGCTGCTTAATGCTATTGGCTATCTTGTTGCATATATTGCTATCAAACGTGGTTATTCCAAGGATGTACTGACTTACCGAGCAGTGACCATTGCGCTGATTACGGGTATTGTTATTGGTTATGTCGCTGGACATTTTATTTAGTATGCATAAGCTTAAATAAATGATATCAGAATTGCCACAATTGCCTCAGTTGCAAACTTTTATATATCATGTGCGCAAGCTTGCCGATTATTTCCCGGTACTTTTCTTTTTTGCTGGATTTGTATGGGATGCACTGACTATCGGTCGTAATGTTGCGCCCTCAGATCTGGCGATTTTTAGCGGATATTTATTTAGTGCGGCAATTATTCTGTATCTGATCGGCAGGCCGATTGATGAAGCGGCAGAAGCCTCAACAAAACCGCACGCAAAAGTCAGATTGTTGCTTAAAAAGCTGCATACGCCCAGATTGCCTTATTTTCTGCTGCAGTTTTTATTTGGCAGTTTGTTTAGCGCTTTATTTATTCTGTATTTCAAAAGTTCCAGCCATTGGCTGGCATGGCTTACTTCACTGGTGCTAGGTGTTTTACTGGTAGCCAACGAATTTCTTGAGAGTGAGTACAAGCGTTTCACCTTAAGCTGGGCCATGTTTGGTTTGTGTGCCATGCTGCTGTTTAACTTTGTCTTACCATTTATGCTTGGCAGCATTCATGCTATATGGTTTTATCTGAGCACATTATTGGGCGCAGCACTGGCATGTTGGCTCTACGTGAAAACGCCACAGCATTACGGTACCATCAAACCTGTAGGTGTTATCGCCGCGCTGCTGATATTTGCTTATGCTGCTGATATGATTCCCCCCGTTCCGTTAGTGAAACGCGATGTGGCTGTGGCTTATGATTTAAGTAAAGTTAACGGCAATTATCTGCTCAAACAACAGGCGTCATCATGGTGGGTGTTCTGGCGCAAAGCCAGTAATGATCTGGAGTTAGTACCCGGCCAGCGTGTATACTGTTTTTCGTCTGTTTTTGCACCTCCGGGATTACAAACCAAGTTGTACCATCGCTGGCAGCATTACAATAAGAAAACAGGGTGGACGACACAGTCGAGGGCAGGGTTCAGTATCTCTGGCGGACGTTATGAGGGCTTTAGGGGATATACCTATAAGAGCAGTCTTGCAGAAGGTGACTGGCGGGTGAGTGTCGAAACCGAGAATGAAAAGACAATTACGGTCTATCCATTCTCAGTGAAGCATGTAGAGGCTGCACCGGCTTTAATAATGCAGTCTTTTTAGAGTTTAGTGCTGATCGTTGTTATGTGACATCAGTTTGTCGATATAGGCAATTGCTACGGCTGATAGCACGAATGTCATGTGGATAATGGTTTGCCAGATCAATACTTTATCAGTCAGGTTTTCTGCATTAATAAAGGTTTTCAGCAGGTGGATGGATGAAATGCCGATAATGGCTGTTGCGAGTTTCACCTTGAGCAGGTTGGCATTAACATGTGAGAGCCAATCGGGTTCATCAGGGTGGCCAGCCAGATTCAGGCGGGAAACGAATGTTTCATAACCGCCCACAATGACCATGATCAGCAGGTTCGAGATCATCACAACGTCAATCAGACCCAGCACGATCAGCATAATATCGGCTTCTATTAGATGGTTAGCTTTCCCAACCAAATGGACTAGCTCAACACCAAAGAAAAATACATAAACTGCCTGTGCAACGATCAGACCTAAATAAAGCGGTAATTGTAACCAGCGGCTGCCAAACAGGATGTTAGTCATCAAATTGCTTTGTTTGTAAGCGGTTGCTGATGGAATTTTTTTGTCTTGCATATCGTTTTAAAGCCCTTAAATATTGTTATATAGAATTTAAATATTGTATCAGTTTAAAGTGGTTTTTTTATCAGATTGCGCGTAAAACCTTGTCATTTATGGCGAGGATATAAGCGCAAGGTTTTGACTAAATTTGACAAGTAAACGATCCATGATAACTTACCTCAATGAAACGCCTGCAAGCCTACAAATTCGAACTGATGCCGAACGGAGCGCAAGTGCGCGCGATGCGTCAGTACGCAGGCGCTTGCCGTTTTGTGTATAACAAAGCCCTGGCATGGCAGAACGCACAATATCAAGCGGATAACACTTTCAAGTTCAGCTACACCAAGATCGCCAATCTATTGCCGCAATGGAAAGCAGAACTGGATGTCAATGTACGTAAAAACTCTCAGTTATTCCACTTAAATGACTTGTTATTTAATCAAAAATGATTCAATATAACGTCATGAAGATGAAGCCAAACTACAAGTCTCCATTTAGCAAGTTTGTTAAGAAAGCGCATAAGCCGTTGCAACTTGCTATCGAAGATGCAACGGAAGAAGTTTGTGCGAATCCAGAAATTGGTGAGGCTAAGATAGGTGATCTCAATGGAATAAGCGTTTATAAGTTTCGCTTCAACCGTCAAGAGTACCTTGTTGCGTATCGACCTCCATTGCCGGAGGCGGTCGATAAAGGCTTTGATCTGGAATTTTTGTTGATTGACTTCTATCAAATAGGTTCGCATGAGAACTTTTATGAAGAACTCAAGCGATATTTGAAAACAGAGGAGTAGAAAAATGGCACACACAATGACAGCGGAAGATCTATTTCAAGATCTAAAACATATGCCAGCCACAGAGCGGCAGAAGTTCTTCGTTATTTTATCAACGAATGCTTTTCGTGATGAGGACATGAGTCATGAGCAGTTATTCGGCCACCTGGCCGGTGATGAATTCACTGCGCAAGAAGCTGTTGAGTATTTAGAAATTTCAATGTCAACATTTAGGCGTTATGTGAATTCAGGTAACTTAACCCCAAGTTCTAATGTTGGACGAAATCAGATGTTTGCAGTGAAAGATTTAAAGAAATTTAAACGAGCATTTGAGCACAGATCAAATTGATAAAAAATATAGGTGATATTAACTCTGTATTCACTTAAGAAGTTACATCTACGGGTTTATGCTAAACTTCTAGAGGGTTTATAGACAGATTTTTTATCGTGCTTCGCGATATGTGAAAAAATCGTTTGGGGCTATTGCCTCCTGATGACCTTTAGCAGTTAGTATGCGACGACTAATACTGCATAGGAGTGTCTATAAGACCACCTCACTCTAATAATAACCATATTGTAAGTTAGGATTTTGATGTCGCAACTTGAAAAGTTGAAAAATGCAACCTCTTTACATGATGTTGCACATATTTTAGGTTTCAAGCCAAAATCCCTTTCATACATACTCTACATCTCTCCTGTAGATAAATATAAGCAATTTGAGATACCTAAACGATCAGGAGGAAAGCGTTTGGTTAGCGCACCTTATCCAGAGTTAAAGAGTTTGCAAAGACGACTTTCAGAACTTCTACAGAACTGTATATAAGAGATCAATGAGTCGCATTTCATATCAGTACCACCTTGCAGTACCACTTTTATGCTTGATTCGATTTGATTTGCGTGAAGTTGTTAATAATCAACAACTTAAGCCATGAATGGCGTCCCCACGGGGATTCGAACCCCGGTCGCCTCCGTGAAAGGGAGGTGTCCTAGGCCTCTAGACGATGGGGACCTAAGAATTTACTGCTAAACTAAAGTTAAGTATTTCTACTTAACTAACAAGTGCATAATTTTACTACAATTTGTTAATAAACCGAAGCGATTTTTAACATTTTTGGTGGAGGTAAGCGGGATCGAACCGCTGACCTCTTGCATGCCATGCAAGCGCTCTCCCAGCTGAGCTATACCCCCAAACCTACATGCTTACCGCTATAAAACGATTGCATTGTCAGCGAGGCGCAATATTAAAGATGGGCGCCGGGCTTGTCAATCACTTTCAATCTATTTTGTTCAAAATCTCAAAATTAATGCACAGGCCTTATTAGCCTGTGCAACTCTAGATTTTAACCAACTTGCCGTAAATCCCCTTCCTTCAGGTGGGGGATATAAGGCACGTTAAATTTGACAATCTAAAAATATCCGTAGAATGGAATGATGCTCAC
>JBFZCQ010000229.1:0-2916 GCA_041307905.1 Methylotenera sp. | reverse complement strand
ACGATCCGCACCAATCGCATGGTAGTCGCCATAGAAGTCATGGAACGTTGCATGCGGAAGCCAGGCTTCATCAAAGTGCAGGGTGTCGATCTTGCCATCCAGCATTTCCTTGATTTCTTCTACGTTGTATAACACGCCATCATAAGTGGATTGCGTGATGGTCAGCACACGTGGTTTTGCATTTTTATCGGTCGCAAATGGGTTGCGCTCGATTTTTTTCTGGATGTTTTCCCAGGCAAATTCGCTTTTAGGGATAGGGCCAATAATGCCGAAATGGTTACGAGTCGGCATTAAAAATACAGGAATCGCGCCGGTCATGATAATGGAGTGCAGCACAGATTTGTGGCAGTTACGGTCAACCACCACCACATCACCCGGTGCCACAGTACTGTTCCAGACGATTTTGTTTGAAGTTGATGTGCCGTTGGTCACAAAGTACAGGTGGTCACAGTTGTAAATTCGAGCTGCATTGCGCTCAGAAGCCGCTACCGGGCCAGTGTGATCCAGCAGTTGTCCAAGTTCATCTACCGCATTGCATACGTCTGCACGCAGCATGTTTTCACCAAAAAACTGATGGAACATCTGACCAACCGGAGACTTCAGGAATGCTACACCACCAGAGTGGCCAGGGCAGTGCCATGAGTAGGAGCCATCTGCCGCATAATGCGTCAATGCTTTAAAGAATGGTGGCGGCAGGCTATCCAGATAAGCCTTAGCTTCGCGAATAATCAGGCGAGCCACAAATTCCGGTGTATCTTCATTCATGTGGATGAATCCGTGCAATTCCCGTAACACGTCGTTAGGGATATGGCGCGAAGTACGCGTTTCACCATGCAGGAAAATAGGTATTTCCTCATTACGGTGACGGATTTCCTGCACAAAGTTACGCAACTGCTCTATGGCTTCAGGTTTTTCTTCGATAAACTCTTCGTCGTCGATAGAAAGAATAAAGGCTGATGCGCGGCTTTGCTGTTGTGCAAAAGAAGTCAGGTCGCCGTAGCTGGTAACACCCAGAACCTCGGTACCTTCTTCTTCAATCGCTCTGGCCAAGACGCGGATGCCCAAGCCTGATGAGTTTTCAGAACGAAAATCTTCGTCGATAATGACGACAGGGAAACGGAATTTCATAGTAACCTTTAAGTGTTATTACTTTGCTCGTCATCCGGGCCTACACCGGAATGACGAAGATATTTAAATTTTCGGCAACGTTACGCCTACTTGACCCTGGTATTTACCGCCACGGTCTTTATAACTGGTTTCGCATACATCATCTTCATCTGCTTCAAAAAATAGTACTTGCGCACAGCCTTCATTGGCATATATTTTTGCCGGTAGCGGGGTAGTGTTACTGAACTCCAGTGTTACATAGCCTTCCCATTCAGGTTCAAAAGGGGTCACATTCACGATGATACCGCAGCGTGCATATGTGGATTTACCCAGACATATTGTCAGTACATTACGCGGAATTCGGAAGTATTCAACTGTGCGTGCCAGTGCGAATGAATTCGGCGGAATAATGCAGTAGTCTGCATTGACTTCAACGAATGAATTCGGGTCAAAGTTTTTCGGGTCAACAATCGTGCTGTTAAGGTTTGTAAATAACTTAAATTCTTTTGAGCAGCGAATATCGTAGCCATAGCTGGATGTGCCGTAAGACACCATGCGTTGGCCATCGGGTGACATCTTGACTTGATTAGGCTCAAACGGCTCGATCATGCCATGTTTTTCTGCCATGCGGCGTATCCATTTGTCAGATTTAATGCTCATAAGTATTTATATTTACAGAGTTAAAAGTGAATCGCATTATAAAGCCTAACTACTGACTTATGCGGAAAAAATATCAATTTTTAGCTGAAAAAAAACCTCACAAACCAAGGGTGGTTATGAGGTTTTTTCGTAAGCTTATTTTGCAGCTGAAGCTTAGTGTTTATCGCCACCTAATTCAATGCTGTAACGCCAGAACTGGTCTTCTGATTCAAAGATCACGCTAGATTCTTTAGGATCGCGGTTCCCCGCAGCGTATTGGTGCAACGGTGTTTTGTCTGCAGCCCAGGCCTTTACAATCGGGTCTACTAGGCGCCATTGAGCTTCTACTTCGCTGATGTGCAGATATTGTGATGGGTCGCCTTCCATCAGGTTCAGCATCAGGGTTTCGTATGAGTCGATGGTTTCATCGCCTTGTTGACGCTGAGGCGCATCAATGCTTAGTGTGCGGGTTGCAATGTCGAGGCCTGGAATTTTGGATTCGATTTCCATTTTGATGCATTCGCGTGGTTGAATGTTAATCGTGAGCCAGTTCTGATGTTGGCCTTCAACTAACTCCATCGGTGCTTTTTTGAAGCGGATAGATATCGCAGTATTGCCTTCATGCATACGTTTTGCTGTGCGAACGTAGAAAGGCACACCTTGCCAGCGCGGGTTGTCGATAAATAATTTAACAGCTGCATAGGTCTCAGTATGGCTGGACTCAACACCTTCGCGTTTTAATTCTTCCAGATAGCCATGCACGTTCTCTCCGTGGCCATCGCCTACACATACCCGTCCTGCTTCATATTGCGCGCGGAATGCATTTTTATTTAGGTTGTTGATGTCAACCGGACGAATAGATTGCAATAGTTTAATTTTTTCTGCGCGGATGCTATCAGGCGTTAAATCTTTTGGTTTTTCCATTGCTACCAAAGCCAGTGTTTGCAATAAATGGCTTTGGAACATGTCGCGTAATGCGCCGGTTGCATCATAAAACGTTGTGCGGTCACCTACACCCAGAATTTCATTGTTGGTGATCTGTACATGGTCAATATGGACGTTGTTCCATATTGGCTCAAACATTGCATTGGCAAAGCGAGTAAGCATGATGTTTTGTATTGCAGATTTACCCAAATAGTGGTCAATACGGTAGATTTGACTTTCTTTGAG
>JBFZCQ010000228.1:0-18550 GCA_041307905.1 Methylotenera sp. | reverse complement strand
CCGATCTTTTAATCAGGTGATAGGGCCAAGGCCGTATACGATAGAAGCATTGCAGCAAGTACTTACTTTTGCTGATCAGGAAAATCCAGAAAGATTTATAGCCGGCCTGTTTCATCATATTCATGATGGATGGCTTAGTAAGGTATAAGTCCGGATTTTCCTGATCAGCAAAAGTAAGTACTTGCTGCAATGCTTCTATCGTATACGGCCTTGGCCCTATCACCTGATTAAACACCTGCAGTTCACCTTTCATTGCATCCAGCAACGGCGTGGTTTTACGTGGATAACCATACAAACTCATATGCTGACGATTGGTAGACTCTCCAATCACCAGCACTAACGTGGCAGGCAGATTTGCATTTTTATCCTGCAGATTCTGTAACGGCAGAATCTGAGCATTGCCCTGCATCAGATCCTGCATGTTGGCAAGCTGCTCTCGATACTGCACATAACCCATTACCAATTGCCATGGCACTGCAGGCTCGATCTTCAACTGCATTTTTTCAACAGTATCGCCCATAGGCTTGTGGTCGATATACCTGTACTTTAAAAACGGAAAAATCAGCAAAATAAATAAAATAATGCCGCTCGCCATCACTGCTTTTCTAGCCGGAAACACAATTGGCTTTACTCTACGCCATAACAGCCAGGCCGCCAGCGTATGTGCCAGAAACACAGGAATCATCCACCAAACAAAATACTGGGCTATGAATTCCTGGCTTTCGGCTGGATTGGATTCAAATATCGTAAAGATGACACTCTGCGAAAACTCTTGACCATATATGCAGAAATAGGCAATGCTTACCAGTGAGGTTAGCCAAAGCAGCAGACCGATGCTTGCTGCAACCTGCTTGAAGAAACGTGGCAATAATAATATCGGAACAAACCAGAATACGCTCATCACTACGGCTTGCCTTAAACCGACAAATACTGTTGAATCTGTTACATAAAGAAGCAGCTGCGGTAAAACCGAGAAATATGCAAAAAATAAATATAGACTAAAGACGGCTTTCCAGTCTGTGTTTAAACCGGTATTTGATAAGTTTTGCTTAAATGACATCGATATGTATTTCCAATTATAATTTTTATTATTTACGCTGAGAGCGTTTAATTAGCTGACGGCAGAACCATTTACTGAACTTGCCCAAGCGCTGAAGCTGGCAATATTGCATAAAGAAATACAGACGATCAGCCGATTGCCAATGCTCAGCATGACGATTTAATGCTGCAAGATCAAAATAAGCGCGATACCAAAAAAGCGGACTGAATCGTGCTTTTTCCAGATCTATCAATGCCACCTGTGCTGACATATCAGCATTTTTCACAAAAATGTGCTTAGGGTACAAAGCTCGATGAACTAAACCAAGCTGATGGAAATTCCGAAGTGATGCAGCAATCACTTTAAGTAACTTTTGCCTGCGCCTGCGAGCAAGCTTATCTTCTGCAAACCATGATTCAGTCAAACTATCTAACGGCTGATAACCATCCAGCTCTTCGGTAATCAAAATTGCACAAAGCTTGTTTTCAATGACTTTCTCACCATAAAAAACCACTTTTGGCGCGCCAATCTCATGGTCAGCAAGATACTTCAGTCGCTTGTATTCACGTCTGAAAGTTGGCTCGCCCCTGATAGGATGAAGTAATGTTAAACGGCCATGATTCTGCTGTTTTTTAACAAACAGGCACAAAGGCTTGCCAGTGCTTACATGCAACTGCAAGCGACCTACACCGCTCCAGCCTCCTCGCCGCTCGTTCGGCGCCTCAAACCATTCAATCGGGCGATCCCATACTTGCTCAAAAGTATCCAATTGATACTGTTCCAGAACATGCACGTGTTTTGCGGAAATAAAAGCAAGCAAAAACCTACTCCAGTAACTAAATTTTAACTACTCCCATTTTATCAGGCTTTAAGTGCAAAATTGGCAGAATATTGATATCCCCCCGCCATCAGCCTAAGACTGCCGCTTGCGCGGAAAGGACGGGGATTCCTCCTGCGAGACGCTGATGCCCCAGCGCGAGAATGTTCTTAGTCGCATTGATATCTCTATCATGCAGCGTGCCACACTCGGCACATGTCCATTTGTGGATGTTAGGTGCTGTGCTCATATAGGTTCAAATTTGCATAACTGATTGTGATGTCAAATTTAGCTAAAACCTTACGCTTATATCACCGCCATGAATGAAGGTGTTTTACGCGCTATTGAATAAATTCACACATTTCAGCATCCATAAATGCAGTTACGTTATAAAATATCAATCGCTCATGCTGAAAATTCTATCCAAATTACTGTCACACCTGTCTTTACCTGCAATCCATCGCATAGGAAAGGCATTAGGGTGGCTATTACATTTTCTGACACCCAATACTGCCCGCATACAGCGCGAGAACCTTCGCCAGAGCGGTCTGTGCGAGAGCGAAGCTGAATTTGAACAGGTGATTAAGAAAAATATCGCTGAAACAGGCAAGGCTATTCTGGAAACACTCGCCATCTGGGAATGGTCAGACCAGGAAGCACTCAGCAAAGTGCAATCCGCCACCAACTGGTATCTTATTGATGAAGCGCTGGCACGCGGCAAAGGGCTTATTTTTTTAACCCCGCATCTAGGCTGCTTCGAAATTACATCTATTTACTACGGACACCATCACCCAGTGACAGTATTGTTTCGCCCGCCAAAAAAATCCTGGATTGCGCCGCTGATTAACAGCGGACGCACTAAAGGCAAGGTGAAACTTGCACCGGCAAACACCGCAGGTGTGCGTTTACTGATGCAGGCGCTCAAAAACAATGAAGCTATCGGCATTTTGCCGGACCAGAACCCTGCCGCCGGAGAAGGCGAATGGGCACCATTTTTTGGCAAACCGGCTTATACCATGTCACTCGCCAGCAAACTTGCTGAAAAAACCGGCGCCACAGTCATTATGGTGTACGGGGAAAGGTTGGCTAAGGGCAAAGGCTATATTGTGCACTTCTCAAAACTGGAGGATCATGCGATTGCAACGCCAGCACTCCTGAATCAGGCTATTGAAGCACAAATCAAGCAATGTCCTTCACAATACTACTGGAGTTATCATCGCTACAAAGTGAGTCGCAAGTCGAAACCGCAATCTGCCACTATCGAATGAGCGACTTTTCTTTTGCCAATCGCTCCTGAAACTTTGCACTATTAAATTTGGCATAAAGTTTTTGCGCCCGAACTTCAACCTGCTGCCAAAAATTTGCATCCTGTTTTTGGTAATACCGCTTAAAGCGCAAATAATCGCGCGCAGTTAAACCAATGTCCATACTCGAAAAATATAATGCAGCAATATCTTTAACATTAGCGCTAAATGAAGGGCCTGCATGAATCAGCACGCGGTGCAGATCAATAAGGTAAAGCTTGGTTGCCGGCAATGCCGTGTTATCCAGACAGAAATGACAGATATAGAAATCTCGGTGGTTGACACCATTTTCGTGCAGTTGCTTAGCAATCTCTGCAACCTGCATAATTATCCGGCGTTTAAATTTTGCATCAAGCGGCGATTTTTTCCAATCTGCACATAAATCCTCAATTGAGGTGATGTCGCCCAAATCCTGCGTGAGTACGAATGACTGCAGATTTGCCGGATTGCTGCCCTGCTGTCCGTAAGCGACTAGGGGCGTCGTGGCAATACCTAGTTCACCCAGTTTTTCTATAGCGCGCACTTCAGTCATCGCACCCAGAATCGGTTTTTTAAAAGACAGCAGGTTTTTAACAATTTCGCGCCAGCCCACGCCAAAATGCTGCTTGAGAAAGTAACTTTTACCAGCCAACTGCACTTGTATGGTTTTACGGCCCTTAACATCTCGAAACGCCTTGCCCTGCAATTGCATAAGCGCATCAAACGTATCCGGATTACCTAATGCTTGCTGAATAGCATCGGGTACGACAAGAATATTTTTGCACATCATGATTGCCGTTTTCTTTGCGCCAGATTAATCAGTATATTCGCCTCGGCACTGCCATCATTTGCCTGCATGATCGCTTGCACATATTTCAAACCATTTGCCGACCACTGTGCTTTTTGCTCTGATTGGATCATAGTCAAAAACTGCACATTAAAGCGCTCCTGATCAAACGGCAAATCATTCACAACACCCGCATTAGCATCTGCCACATGGTGAGCATATCCGCAGCTCGCGGTCACCAGAATTGGTGCGCCACACGCCATCGCCTCTAAAATAACCAAACCGGTATTTTCACGGTACGCTGGATGAACGCAAACGTCTGCACCTTGCATCAGTTGCGGGATATCCGACCGCCCTTTTGAAATCACAACATTGTTGTCCACACCTAGCTTTTTCGCCATTTTTCTGAAAATTTTCGGATTATCCTGCCCAACAGCTACCAGCCTGACATTGGCACGCAGATTTTCCGGCAGTGCAGCGACAGCCAGAATGGCGCGATCAAGGCCTTTCATGGCAAACCCGGAGCCGGTCAGCAAAAAGACAAAGTCATTTTCAGCAAAGCCGAAGGCTTTACGCAGATGCGCGCGCATTGCCTGTTTATCCTGCAGCACAAAACGCTCAGGCGATAAAAACGCTGGAATGTAATGGAAACGCTCGCTTTGAGTGCCATACCATTTCTGAAAATTATCTTTCTCGGTAAGAGAAACCGCCAGTATCTCGGTTTTGCTATCATGCGAAAAAATGGCTTTTTCACAAGCCGCAAACCACTTGGATCTTGGTAATAAACGATACAGAAAGCTACGTTGTTTGTGTGCGCGTTCGATAAAACATGGGTCAGCTGCAAAATGCGCATCCAACCCTGCCATGCGGTTATAACCGAACACATAATCAAAATGCTCGGTCTTGATTTGTGCAAACACCACATTAATAAACTTCTGATAACGAAAATAATTGAATAGCCCGGTTTGCGGCAAAACATGTACCTTAATGCCAGGTGCAAAATCGCCATCCCATGACATGGTGAAAATTTCTACCTGATGCCCGCGTTTAAGCAGCTCGTTTGCGGTACGCAGCATATCGCGCTGCATGCCGCCATAAGGGAAATACTTAAAAATAATGAATGCGAATTTCACAGAATGCGATCTGGCCAAAAAAAGTTAATTGTATGCGAAAATGCCGGTTATGCTGCAAATTCTACTTGTTAAAACATCATCCATGGGTGACGTCATCCATAACCTGCCGGTCATCACCGATATACTTGCCCATTATCCAGACGCGCAATTTGACTGGATGGTAGAAGAAAGTTTTGCCGAAATCCCGAAACTGCACCCGCAGGTCAGGGATATTATTCCCGTCGCAGTCAGGCGCTGGCGCAAGTCTATATTCAGCCGGAATACCTGGCGCGAGATCGCCGACTTGAAAACCCGCCTTAAACATACACATTATGATGCGATCATCGACACACAGGGGTTGTTAAAGAGCGCGATCATGGCTAACCTTGCGCAGGGTGAAATTCACGGCATGGATTACGATTCTGCCCGCGAACCAATCGCCAGTTTATTCTACCGTCATAAATATCCGGTAGGCTCTAACCAGCACGCCGTGCAGCGTAACCGCGTACTTGCAGCACGGGCTTTAAATTACCCAATTCCGCAGTCGCTTCCTGATTACGGTTTAGGCAATTTAACCAGCCAGCAAAACAACCTTGAATTGCCTGGTGATTATGTTGTATTTCTGCACGGCACCAGCCGCGACTCAAAACTATGGCCGGCTTCACATTGGGTATCAGTGGCAGAAAAGCTCAAACAATTTAATCTACAGGTTTTATTGCCCTGGTCTAACCCTAGTGAAGAAAATCGCGCAAAAGACATTGCGGCACAAAGCAGCAATGTACAGGTATTACCAAAACTCAAATTGACAGCGCTTGCCGGCATTTTGGCGAACTCAAAATTGAATATCGGCGTTGATACCGGGCTGATGCATCTGTCTACTGCACTCAACAAACCCAGTATTGCTATCTATACCGATACCAACCCGGAATTCACCGGCGTACTGCCAAGCATAGAAAATCTGGCAATTAACATCGGCGGTAAAGCACAGATTCCGAGTGCGGACGATGTTTTCCAGTTGGTATCGGGCTTCATAAAGAAAGATAATCTATGAATAAATCCACATTTTTAGTCATCGGCGGCGCTGGATACATTGGATCGCATCTGGTAAAAGCACTTATCGAACAGAAGCAACAGGTCGTCATCGTTGATAACTTATCGGCAGGATCTGAATCTGCCGTGCTTGGTGGCGAACTGATCATTCATGATTTTGACGACCGCGAGTTTTTGGACAACCTGTTCAGTAAGACTAAATTCGACGGCGTTTTCCACTTTGCGTCACAGATTGTAGTCAGCGAATCCGTTAAAGACCCTGGCAAATACTATCGTGCGAATACCGCAGCCACACTCACTCTTCTGGAAGCGATGCTTGACCATAAAGTGGGACCACTGGTATTTTCATCAACCGCTGCGGTTTACGGTGAACCGCTATATACACCTATCAACGAGCAACATCCAACCAATCCGCTCAATCCATATGGTCGCAGCAAGCTCATGGTTGAACACATGCTGGCGGACTTCGCCAGCGCCTACGGCCAGAAATATATTGCACTGCGCTATTTCAATGCAGCCGGCGCTGATCCTCAAGCACGCATAGGCGAAATGCACGATCCGGAAACGCATTTGATCCCTCTGGCATTACAGGCTATTTCAGGCAAGCGGCCTCCTCTGCAGCTATTCGGGCAGGATTATGATACGCCGGATGGCACCTGCATCCGTGACTATATTCACGTCGACGATCTGGCAAGTGCGCACATACTCGCTATTAATCATCTGAATAATGGCGGTGAATCTGGTGTTTTCAACTTGGGCAGCAACCACGGATACAGCGTCAATGAAGTCATCCAGACAGCTGCTCAAGTGACAGGCAAAGATGTGCCGCTGACCTATGCGCCAAGACGGCCAGGTGATCCGGCTACTCTTGTTGCCGATGCAGCGTTAGCCAAAAAGGTATTGGGATGGCAGCCTAAATATACTGATCTGAATCAAATTATTCAGCATGCCTGGGCATGGGAACAAGCCAACAGCTAAAAGTTGTAAAATTAAACTCGTAAAAATTCAATATTTTTGAAACTTTTTCTATCACTAGTATTGAAAAACAACGGCCTCACCCCCATTAATTTTTCATCTCGAAATTAAATTACCTGACTACTAGAAAAATCAAAGGATAGTTATGCAGCAAGATCAAGAAAACCAGCAAGCAGAACTGGCAGCGGAAGATGTCACGGCAGAACAAAATGCACCAGAAACGCCAGAAGCCAGAATTGCAGAACTGGAAGCAGCTTTAGAAGAAGCAAAAGCGAATGTTCTTTACGTTAAAGCAGAAGGTGAAAATATCCGCCGCCGTGCGATGGATGACATTGATAAAGCACGTAAATTTGCTTTGGAAAAATTCTCAAATGAGCTGTTAGCGGTTAAAGATAGTTTGGACGCTGCCCTGCTGATTGAAGCAGCAGACGTAAAAAGCTACAAAGACGGTGTCGAACTCACGGCTAAACAACTGTCTAGCGTGTTTGATAAATTCAATATTGCCGAGATCAACCCGGCAGGCGAAAAGTTTGACCCGAATAAACATCAGGCAATTTCAATGCTGGAAAACAGCGGTGAGCCGAACACGGTCATCAACGTATTACAAAAAGGCTACACCTTGAACGAGCGCGTGCTGCGCCCAGCTTTGGTCATGGTAGCTAAATAATTTTAGACGCGGATAACAGCGAATAAAATTAAGCTCTTGAATTTAAAAAAGCCATCCCCATTTAGGTAGCAAGGTTAAGAATTACAACCCCGTAATATAGCGCAGATGAATCAATGTGTTAATCAGCGTTTATCGGCGGAAAAAAATTAGATATATATAAGGAAATTAAAACATGGGTAAAATTATAGGTATTGACTTAGGTACAACAAACTCCTGCGTTGCCGTGATGGAAGGCGGCAAACCGCGCGTAATCGAAAACGCTGAAGGCGCACGTACGACACCTTCTATCATCGCTTATCAGGAAGATGGCGAAATTTTGGCTGGTGCACCGGCAAAACGCCAGGCAGTAACCAACCCGAAAAATACACTTTACGCGGTAAAACGTTTGATCGGCCGCCGTTTTGATGAAAAAGAAGTTCAAAAAGACATCAATCTGATGCCTTACACCATTACCAAAGCCGACAATGGCGATGCATGGGTTGAAGTACGCGGCCAGAAAATGGCGCCGCCACAAATTTCTGCTGAAGTTTTACGCAAGATGAAAAAAACTGCGGAAGACTACCTGGGTGAAGAAGTTACAGAAGCTGTGATTACAGTGCCTGCATACTTCAACGACAGCCAACGTCAAGCTACTAAAGATGCTGGCCGTATCGCTGGTTTAGAAGTTAAACGTATCATCAACGAGCCTACAGCAGCAGCATTAGCTTTCGGTTTGGATAAACAAGAAGGCGATCGCAAAATTGCAGTGTATGACTTGGGCGGCGGTACATTTGACGTTTCTATTATTGAGATTTCAAGCATTGACGGTGAACACCAGTTTGAAGTGCTTTCAACCAACGGTGATACATTCCTAGGTGGTGAAGACTTCGATAACCGTTTGATCGATTTTCTGGCTGATGAATTCAAGAAAGAAAATGGCTTGGACTTACGCAACGACTTGCTGGCTAAACAACGCTTAAAAGAAGCGGCAGAAAAAGCGAAGATCGAATTATCAGGCGCTCAGCAAACCGAAGTGAACCTGCCATACATCACCGCTGATGCAAGTGGACCAAAGCATTTAGTCGTAAAAATCACACGAGCTAAATTAGAGTCATTAGTTGATGACCTGATTGAGCGCACGATCGCTCCATGCCGTACCGCAATTAAAGATGCCGGCGTTTCAATTAATGATATCACTGACGTTATTTTGGTTGGCGGTCAAAGCCGTATGCCAAAAGTACAGGAAAAAGTAAAAGAAATTTTCGGTAAAGAGCCACGTAAAGACGTAAACCCTGATGAAGCGGTCGCTGTTGGCGCTGCAATTCAAGGCGGCGTATTGCAAGGCAACGTGAAAGATGTACTGTTACTGGACGTAACACCATTGTCATTAGGTATTGAAACACTGGGTGGCGTGATGACTAAACTCATCAAGAAAAACACCACGATTCCTACCAAGGCATCACAAGTATTTTCAACCGCTGAAGATAATCAGAATGCAGTAACGATTCAAGTATTGCAGGGTGAGCGTGAAATGGCTTCTGCCAACAAATCACTCGGCCAGTTTAACTTGAGTGACATTCCGCCTGCAGCGCGCGGTATGCCGCAGATTGAAGTGACTTTTGACATCGATGCTAACGGTATCTTGCATGTATCTGCAAAAGATAAAGCCACTAACAAAGAAAACAAGATTACCATCAAGGCAAATTCCGGTCTTTCTGAAGAAGAAATCAAGAAGATGGAAGAAGATGCCATCAAGTACGCTGATGAAGACCGCAAATTACGTGAATTAGTAGATGCACGTAATGCAGCTGACGGCATGGTGCACTCTGTGAAGAAATCACTCACAGAACACGGTGATAAACTGGATGCTGCCGAGAAAGAAGCAATCGAAACCGCAATTAAAGACGTTGAAGAAGCGCTGAAATCTGACGACAAAGCAACTATTGAAGCAAAAACAGAAGCATTGACTACCGCTTCACAAAAACTGGGTGAAAAAGTCTATGCCGCCCAGCAAGCTGAAGCGAACACCGAGAGTGCTCAGCCTCAAGGCGAAAAAACTGTAGATGGCGATGTAGTGGATGCCGAGTTTGAAGAAGTGAAGAAAGATTAAAAGCGTATTAGAGGCACAAGGCTGAGCACAGGACTAAAACCTGCACTCAGCCTTTAGTCTTTAAACTAACCCATAAAACTCAAGCTGTTAGACTTAAAATATGGCAACAAGCAAAAAAGATTACTACGAAGTCCTTGGTGTTAATAAGGATGCCTCAGAAGAGGATATTAAAAAAGCTTATCGCAAACTCGCGATGAAGTTCCACCCCGACCGCAACCCGGATAATCCAAAAGCTGAAGAGCAGTTCAAAGAAGCTAAAGAAGCGTACGAGATGCTGTCAGATAGCCAGAAACGTGCGGCTTATGACCAATATGGCCATGCCGGCGTAGACCCAAGCATGGGTGGTGGCGGTGCCGGCTTTGGCGGCGCAGGCTTTGCAGATGCTTTCGGTGATATCTTCGGTGATATCTTCGGCGGCGGCGGTGGCGCACGCGGTCAGCGCAGCAATGTTTACCGTGGCGCAGACTTACGCTACAACATGGAAATTTCACTGGAAGATGCCGCCAAAGGCACTGAAACCAAGATTCGCATCCCGGTACAGGCCAAGTGTGAGCCATGTAATGGCACAGGCGCGAAATCAGGCAAATCTCCAGTTACCTGTACAACTTGCGGTGGCCATGGTCAGGTGCGCATGCAGCAAGGTTTCTTCTCTGTACAGCAGACATGTCCGAAGTGTCATGGCGTAGGCAAGATGATTAAAGACGAGGACAAGTGCCCAGAGTGCCATGGTGCCGGTCGTACCAAGCAAAACAAGACGCTGTCAGTCAAGATTCCTGCAGGTGTGGATGAAGGTGATCGCATTCGCCTGACAGGTGAAGGCGAAGCTGGCGTAAATGGTGGCCCAACCGGTGACTTGTATGTTGTTGTACACTTGAAACCGCACCAAATCTTTCAGCGTGACGGCGGAAATCTGCACTGCGAAATGCCAATCAGTTTCAGCACTGCCGCACTAGGCGGCGAAATTGAAGTCCCAACACTGGATGGCTCAGCCAAGATGAAGATTCCGGCTGAAACACAGACCGGCGGTGTGTTCAGATTGCGCGGCAAAGGCATCAAACCTTTACGCTCAAGCGAACATGGTGACCTGATGGTACATGTCGTGGTGGAAACACCGGTAAAACTGACAACACGCCAGAAAGAACTGTTGCGTGAATTTGAAGAAAGCACACAGGCTGATGCAGGTAAGCACAGCCCAAAAAACAAAAGCTGGGTAGATAAAGCTAAAGACTTTTTTGGATAAATCTACTTTTTCAATAAAAGAGCTCGCATAGGCGAGCTTTTTTATTATCCGCAACTAATTGTTTATTTCAAAATATGCTGAATTTCCAACAACTCTTCTCTGGCATCAGCAAAGTCCTCATAACTTCTACCAGCAGTACGCGCATACCAGTACTTGCTATTCCAAACATCACCTTCAATCTTATGCAAAACAGCATGTATCCAATTGGCATTGCTATCGCTATAGTCTTGCACAATCTTGTGCGAAGCGTCCCAATCACTATCCAGTGCCAATTTTACAGCGCTTAGCAAAACGTCTTTATTCATGGCTGATCAGTATTTTCATCATCAAAAAAGTTAAGCTTTTTATGTCGGGGAAGGTGCTTCAAATGCGCCTCTGCAACACTTGCAGCCGAACGATCAGCGTATGGTTTGGAAGCAAGGATTTTTACTGGCGGATTGGCACGGGTATAACGCGCGCCTTTACCGGATGCATGGGCGGCATAGCGCTGCTCAAGATTATTGGTAATACCTGCGTAAAAAGCGCCATTTTTACATTCCAGCAGGTATAAGACCCAATCCATAGCAATCATTCCGTCAGAAAATCAAACAAGAACAAGATACCTGGCAACCAGTAAGGCAAGGGATACAACAAAGCTAACGCTTGATTCTGGGATAAATCAATACGTCCCAGCCTGAATGAATTCCACTTTATAGCCGTCCGGGTCTTCAATAAAAGCAATTACTGTGGTGCCATGCATCATCGGGCCAGCTTCACGTATCACTTTACCACCGGCATTACGCACGTCATCACAAGCCTTATAGGCATTATCTACTTCAATGGCAATGTGGCCATAAGCCTTACCCATATCATAGCTTTCAACACCGTAGTTATAGGTTAGCTCCAGCACGGTATGGTCGCTCTCGGCACCATAGCCTACGAATGCCAAGCTGAATTTTCCATCAGGAAAATCATGCTGGCGCAATAATTTCATACCCAGCACTTCTGTATAAAACTTGATTGAACGCTCCAGATTTCCAACACGGAGCATGGTATGTAACATACGCATTTTGATATTCCTTAAATTTTGTTTATTTGGCTGCTGTTAAGCGATAGTACTTTTCCATAAGCTGATCTTTGGTCTCAACAACTTCCGGATTGAATGGTATGCAATCAATCGGGCACACTTGCTGACACTGAGGTTTATCGTAATGGCCCACACATTCAGTACATTTATCAGGGTCAATTTCGTATATCTCTTCACCCTGATAAATCGCTTCATTCGGACAGGCTGGCTCACAGACATCGCAGTTAATGCATTCATCGGTAATCATTAATGCCATATTTAAAATCCATTCTTCGCGCACATTGCTGATTTAGCGGGCGCCTTTAACGGACACGACACTTGCTTGTGCACTGCAACCCGAATCAATGGATGTTTGAAGAACTGTTTCAATTTCATACTCAACTCAATTTCTTTTTAATGGCATCCTCAACCACCCTGGACACAAACTGATCCACCTCTCCGCCAAGCTTTGCCACTTCACGGACCAAACTGGAGGATACGAACATATATTCGTCAGAAGGGGTTAAAAACATGGTTTCAAGTTTAGGGTAAAGTTTGCGGTTCATACCAGCCAACTGGAATTCATATTCAAAATCCGAAGCAGCCCGCAGGCCGCGAATGACAATCTGCGCCTGCTGCTCTTGCACAAATTGCATTAATAAGCCGCCAAAACCCACCACTTTTACATTATCGTAACTGCCGAAAACTTCCTGCGCTAGCTGCACACGCTCTTCAAGGGTAAACAAGGTAGCTTTACTGCTGCTGCCAGCAACCGCAACGATCACTTCATCAAACAAGTGCGCAGCGCGGCGAACAAGGTCTTCATGACCAAGCGTAATGGGGTCAAATGTGCCGGGGTAAACAGCGATGCGTTTTTTAGCTTCGGTCATGTTTTATTCTCAATTCTGGTGTAATTTTAACAGATGATAAAAAACATTACCCGCTTTGCTTTGTTTGATCACTTGCCAGACCTCATCCGGTTCAATGGCATGTTCCGCTTCAGCATACACAAAACCTTCGGGGCTCAAGTGAGCAGGTAACATCGGCATAACTTTTGCAAGCCAGCCCTGATTGTAAGGCGGATCAAGAAAAACCACATCAAACAACTGACGATTCTGACCGAGAAAGCTTAAAGCATCGGTGTTGATTACGTGCGCAGTATCCGCCTTGAGGGAAGACTTATTCTCTAAAATTGCTTTATATACCGCAGATGTTTTTTCTACCAGCACGGCTGATTTTGCATTGCGTGATAGTGCTTCAAACCCCATCACGCCGGTACCTGCAAAAAGATCGAGGCAATTTAGGCCGGTCAAGTCCTGCCCGAGCCAGTTAAATGCGGTCTGGCGCACGCGCTCCGGTGTCGGACGCAAGCCTTCAGCATCCGGAAATTTAAGTAAGCGACTGCGCCACTCACCTGCATTGATGCGTACTGTATTCTGTTTTTTGCTATTACTTGTATTGCGAGGCAATCTGTCGTCTCAATTAAATTCAATCAAGCGCGTAGATTGCCACGCTGGCACTCGCATCGCAATACAAATTTGCGCTTAAACAAAAACTATTTTGCGCTAGGGTCACCCACAATAATCGTCACAAAATTTTCAGTTTTAAGACGACGGCTGAATGCATCCTTGATCTGCGCCACAGTCACTTTTTCAACATTGCTGTTATATTCATCCAGATAATTCAGCGGCAGCTTGTAGAACCCAATCACCGCCAGGTAATCCAGAATCTTGCTGTTACTATCAATACGCATCGGGAAACCGCCGATGATGTTGGCTTTGGCGGCTTTCAACTCGGCTTCAGTAATGCCGTTCTTAATAAAATCATCCAGGGTTTCTTTAACAAGCTTCAGGGCATCCTCGGCCTGATCTTTTTTGGTTTGCAAACCAAGCTGGAACGGCCCAGGCTCTGCCATCGGAATAAAATAGCTATATACACTGTAAACCAGTCCGCGCTTCTCGCGGACTTCTTCAGTTAACCGTGATACAAAACCACCGCCACCTAAAACATAGTTACCTACATAGAGCGGAAACAAATCAGGGTCACCGCGTTTGATACCAGGATAGCCGAGCAGAATATGCGATTGTGAAGCCGGATGTGCAATCCGTTTTTCCAGTGGCTGCGTTGGTAATGTCACTGCAGCAATTGGACTTACCGCAGCAGATTTAGGCAAACCAGCACTGATACCCTCAGCAATAGCACCTGCCTGCTCACGCGTTAAGTCGCCAATAATCGCAACTACAGCTCCTTTTGCGCCATAGTATTGTTTATAGAAACTTTGCAAGTCATCTCGCGTGATTTTAGCTACAGTATTTTCCTCACCGGACTCATCCAGACTATAAGGATGGTTGCCATAAAGCGCTTTCATAAATTCTTTATTGGAGATGCTTTCCGGCTGTGTTGCAGATTCCTGAAGGCCAGAAATGATACGTGCTTTTTCACGCGCCAATACCTCTTCAGGAAAATCCGGTTGCTGCAGGATTTTGGTGAACATCTCTAATGCCTGTGTTTTTTCACGCTCACTGCTCAGTGTGCGCAATTTAAATCCTGCACGATCCGCATCAAAACTTCCATCCAAAATCGCACCCACATCAGCCATTTTGTTAGCGATTTTTTCATCAGACATACCGGCAGCACCCAGCGTCATCAAGTATCTGGTAATGCCTGCCACTCCTGATTTTTCAGCATTGTCACGCGCACTACCTGCTGCAAAATTGACACTGATATCTACTCTCGGCAGATCATGATTCTCTACGAAATAAACTTCAGACCCTGATGCGGTTTGCCACTGCTGAATTTTCACGCCAGCCTGAACATGGCCACTGAGCACCATGAACCCTACGACCAGTAATGCCAAACCTGCTGTGAATGTTTTTCTTATGTATTGCATATTCATTGTTTTTACCCTAATTTTAAAATTTAGAGACACCTCTTAGAGAGTTAAAAGTTTTACTTAATGTACATGTGGCTTACCCTGTGGTTTTGCATTCGGGTCAATCGGCTGCGGGTCGAGCGTTGCGACTGTCAGGTTATCCTTAAGCAGGTATTTTTTGGCTACTGCCTGCACTTGCTCCGGCGTTACAGCACGAAGTTTATTCGGGTAGTCTTCAAGAATTTTCCATGGGAAGCCGATGGTTTCAATAGTTCCGATTTGCATGCCCTGATAGAACATAGAATCGCGCTTGTACACATCAGCTGCAATTACGCCCGCTTTCACACGCTCAAGTTCTTCGGCAGTCACACCTGATTCTTTAATGTTCTCAATCTGCTGTATCAATGCAGCCTCGACATCTGCTACAGTTTTACCTTCACTCGGCGTTGCATCCAGTGCAAACACACTTTGACGGCCTCGCGACATTAGGTCATAACCTGCACTTGCATCAATCGCTAACTGCGTTTCACGCACCAGACGCTGATTCAGACGTGCTGCAGGATTGCCGCTTAACACCCCCGCCAACACTTCCAGTGCATATGGCTCCCAATCTGAGTCAGGATTAGTTAATGCAGGAACATGATATCCCATAAGCAAATACGGCAGTTTTGCCGGCGCCTTTACGACTACGCGACGTTCACCGATCTGCTCCGGCTCTACCTGGGGTTTACGCGCAGGTAAGACTTTAGGCTTTAATTTACCGAAGTGCTGTTTTGCCAGTTTGTACACTTCTTCGGCTTTCACGTCACCTACAACCACAAGCGTTGCATTATTAGGTGCATACCAGTTGTTGTACCACTCACGCGCATCGTCAGCCGTCATATTTTCAAGATCATTCATAAAGCCAATGACCGGACGTGAATAAGGGTGGGCACGATATACCACCCCTTGAAATGCCTCGTTCACTTTTGACTGCGGCTTATCGTCAGTGCGCCAGCGGCGCTCTTCCATTACCACTTTAATCTCTTTAGCAAACTCTTCATCGGTCAACTGCAAGTTAGCCATACGGTCTGCTTCGAGCTTAAACGACAAAGGTAGATGTGATTTTTCAAGCTGCTGGAAATAGCAGGTATAGTCGGTACTGGTAAAAGCATTTTCCTTACCACCAGCGGCTGCAATCAATCGAGAAAACTGCCCGGCTTTAACCTGCTTGGTGCCCTTGAACATCATGTGTTCCAGCACATGAGCCACGCCGGTTTTACCATTTACTTCATCTAGGCTGCCAGCGCGGTACCATACCTGTGACACCACGACCGGCGATCTATGGTCTTCCTGCACAATCAGTTTTAAACCGTTATCCAATTTAAATTCCTGTATTGCTGCATTAGCAAACGCTGTTAATGGCATCATTAACAATAGAATCAGAAAGCTTTTTGTACGCATAGTACTAATCTCCTTTTATTTTTTGCAAACTTCATAAATTCAAAAAGCACTCAATTTAAAAGCGCATGCGATGCGTGCTGAAAAAATTTATTAACTGCTTTATCAAAACTTGCATTTCTGACAAGGATAACACTTTGTTAGTTCATCACGATTGCCTGCCAACTTATTCAGTGACGCAATATCGTATATTCCAAAAATTTATATCGATATATTGATTAATTATTTTTAGAAATTAAAACAATTAGATAGAATGCCGCAAGTTTTTAAATTATCGCTATAAGAAAGCCACTCGAATGAATCTGACACGCAAATTTTTACCTTTACTTGCTGTTTTGGCAGCAACCAATGCAAATGCTACAGACGGCTATTTTGCGCATGGCTATGGCGTAAAATCGCAAGGCATGGGCGGCGTTGGCATCGCCTTGCCGCAGGACGCGCTTGCGGCAGCAGCCAACCCTGCCGGTATGGGTTTAATCGGTGACCGTGTAGATTTCGGCGTCACCTGGTTCAGGCCGCAGCGTGAAGCTGAAATTACAGGCAATGCATTTCCAGGAGTTGATGGGAAATATGATGCTAACGACACTGAAAACTTCATCATTCCGGAGTTTGGCTATAACCGTGTGATTAATCCTGATGTTACCTTAGGCGTCAGTGTTTACGGTAACGGCGGCATGAATACTGACTACAAAAGAGCCATTCCGCTTTTTGGCACTACTGCACCGCGCATGGATCTGATTCAACTGTTTGTCGCACCTACTGCCACCTGGAAAATCAATGAATCGAATACTGTGGGTGTTGCAATTAACCTGGCTTATCAGCGTTTTGAAATGAAAGGTTTGCAAAATTTCGCAAGCCCTGCTTCAGCACACCCAGACAATGTTACCAACAAAGGTTACGATTCATCTTATGGCGCTGGCATCCATATTGGCTGGATTGGACAGGTTAATGATACTGTGACATTAGGCGCAACATACCAAAGCAAAACCTACATGAGCAAATTTGATAAATACAAAGGTTTGTTTGCAGAAGGTGGCGATTTTGATATTCCAGAAATGTATGGTGTCGGTATTGCAGTAAAGGCAACACCGGCACTAACTCTGGCAGCTGACGTACAACGGATTAATTATGGTAATGTAGATTCAGTTGGCAACTCAATTAACAACCTTTTTGTGAATGGCCAGCAGCTTGGTTCAAAAAGTGGCCCAGGCTTTGCATGGAAAGACGTAACTGCCATTAAAGTTGGTGCCAGCTATGCCTGGAATGAAAACCTGACACTGCGTGGCGGTTACAACCATTCCTCACAGCCAATCCGCAGTAGCGAAACCTTATTCAACATTCTGGCACCAGGCGTAGTGCAAGATCATGTAACTTTGGGTGCAACCTATGTGTTACCGAATAAATCAGAACTCTCCTTCTCCTACATGCACGCGTTTGAAGAAAAAGTACGTGGCTCTGGATCCATTCCAGCAGGATTTCCACCCGCAGGTTTAGGTGGTGGCGAAGCCAATCTGAAAATGTACGAAGATTCACTGGGCATTGCCTACGGCTGGAAACTGTAGTTTTAAGTTATAATTCAACTAATAAGGTCGCGTATATCTGTACGCGGCCTCTTTTTATTGATAGCTGAATTGATCATATGTTAATCGACTGGAATAACTTTACTCCTTGGACAGCACTTGCTGGCGGCGCAATTATCGGCATCGCTTCTGCAATGTTCGTACTTTTTAATGGCCGCATCGCCGGCATTACCGGTATTTTGGGCGGACTGCTCAAGCCAAAACTGCGCGACATTGGTTGGCGGGTAGCATTCATCATCGGGCTTATCGCAGCGCCATTTACATGGCTGTTATTTGCGCCGTTGCCAGCCATTCAAATTGATTCAAGCAACACATTGCTTGCAGTTGCCGGGCTTATTGTCGGCATCGGCACCCGCTATGGATCCGGCTGTACCAGCGGCCATGGTGTTTGCGGCATTTCGCGTTTATCGCCGCGTTCTATCATCGCCACCATCGCTTTTATGGCTACCGGCGTGTTCACTGTTTATGTTGTGCGTCATGTGTTAGGAGCATAAGTTTATGAAAAACTACATCAGCAATACTGCCGCCCTGACATTCTCATTACTTTCCGGCTT
>JBFZCQ010000227.1:0-3451 GCA_041307905.1 Methylotenera sp. | reverse complement strand
ACAATACGATCTTGATGCCGATAGGCATTTAATTCTACGCTAGCGCTCACAGGGCCGTATTTAAGAGCATTGGAAAGTAGATTCAGTACCACTTGTAATAATTTCTGACGATTTGCTTTTGCCCAAAGATCCGGCTCAATCTTATATTTGATTTCTATGTCGCGTATTTTTCCTATAGGAGCAATATAGTGGGTGGCTTCTTCTAGCAATGTATTAATTGGAATAGGTGTTAACTCCAGAGAAATTTCACCGGATTCAATGCGCGCTATTTCAAGCACCTCATTAATGAGTTTGAGTAAATGTTGCCCTGCACCTTTAATCAGTGAAACACTGTCACGCTGTTTGCCGGGCGATAAATCCTGCTCTAATAGTTGTGCAAACCCTAAAATTGCATTAAGAGGGGTTCGGAGTTCGTGACTGGTCCTTGATAAAAACATACTTTTAGAGGCGCTGGCTTCTTCTGCTTCCTGCCTTGCCTGCAGGGCATCGCTGATGTTTTTTGCGAGCAATTGTGAAGCATGGTCCAGTTCGTCTGATAGTTGTCCCAATTCATCGCGGCTACTTGAGGGCAAATCCAACGCTTCTGCGCGTGCTAAATGGCCTGCACTATCTCGCCACAGGCGAACACGCTTTACAATCGTACGTGAAAAAATCCACACCGCCATCAGTGAGCCAATAATGCCCGCAATAGTGGCGATCAGTGTGACGGTAATGTTTTGCTGACGCTGCAAGAATATTTCCTGTTGGTCTAGCTCAACCAATAGTGCTTCTTCAGCATTGAGCGCCTCGATCTCTTTTCTAAGCCTGTCCAGCGTGGCTACCTGTGACTTGAATTGTGCAATTAAAATATCTGAGGCAATGGCCGTTTCGTGGCTGGAAAGTGCTTTTAAATCTGCCAGGTTTTTAGTCACAAGCGGAGAGATTGCTGATAAACGCTGTTTTTGCTGCTCACTTTCCAAGCGTTTCTCCAGCGTGGCGATAATTTTTGGCAGCATTTTTTCTGCCTCAAAAAAGATACTTAAAAACTGTTTGTCGCCAGTCAGCAGATAATCTCTGACGCCAGTTGAAGCCTCTAGAAGTTGTGAATGAACGGTCTGGATGTCGCGCTGGTTTTGCAAAGCATGTTTAAGCTGGTTTTCAAGCTTGGTGGATTCTAACTCACGTAAATACAGTGAAGCTAATGAGGCGAGCAAAACGGCTAAAGGCAGTGATATTACAAATACCCCTTTAAACCCCAGTGGTAAATCCTGCCATGCCTGCTCAAGCCAGCGCAGCGGGCGAATCCCTTTTAATTTAGCGCTTACAGTTTGATTGTTTATCATAAGGTGTACTTTGCATAAAACAAACAATGGTTAATTTTTTAATAAAAAACATCAACAATATGATCGCAAATTTAAGATTTATAACCTAGTTCAACCGCTTTGACGGCTGCTTGTGTTCTATCTTTAACGCCAAGTTTATTGAGTATGCGCTCAACGTGTGTTTTAGCGGTTCCGGGTGCAATCCCCAGTTTACGGCCTAACTCATTGTTGCTTAAACCCGCCGGCAACAGCGCAAAGACTTCGCGTTCTCTTGGCGTTAGTGTCTCCAGAATAGACTGGTCTGCCTCGCTACGTGCGGGGCCTTGATGCTGCGAAATGGCCAGAGCAAGCAGGCCAGCCACAGCATGCAAAGCTTCTGTTTCTGCAAGGCTTAGCGTTAGCTTTTTACCTGATAATCCAATCATACCTTTCCCATGCTGTCCTAACGCTATTGGTATCAGGCATTCATGGTGAAGGGGGTCTGCATGTGTCCACAATTGCGTATTTTTGTTTTCATAAATAGTAAATTGCACCGGATTTTTCAGCATCATTGCCAGTATGCCCATCATGGGGAGTCTTGCCCCCACCGGTAGCGTTTGGCCAATTTGGGTGTAGATCACCAGCTTGCCCATATTTTCGACCGCCAGCACAGCATGCTGTGCTGAAAGCAAATTGCATAAGGAGTGCAGCAAGCTTGAAGCCGTACTCACATTCCAGCCATTCATAAATAACTGCTGACCGAGTTGCAGGTAAAGGCGCAAATGTGAGTCGTTTGCCTGTGTTTCTTTCAGGCTTTGCCGCAGTGCGCGCGCACTTGCAGGCTGTGACTGGATATCTTGTATGTCGTGTGGCATATGCCGATCAGTATACACCGTTCTACCTATTTCGGTAGATTTTTACTTGATTAACACCGCGCATAATGCGTTCCATCAACAAAGGCATTAAAACTTAAATACAGAAATTCATCAGGAGACCAAAATGAAAACTTTAAATATTGCAGCGATTGTTTCTACAGCAGTTTTGTTAGCCGCCGGTGCTGCCCATGCGGAAGACGCTTTCAAAAAGAATGACTACAGCCACAACTTTATTTCTAAACGTCCATACCAGGCTGCAGTTGCCAACACCGTACAACAGAAAGATCAGCAATGGGAAGGTGCAACTCTGATTTCCAGCCCGGCTGATGAAGTAAACTTGAATAATCAGAGCAAATTACGTTTGAACATGTTAAGCAAACGTCCTTACTAAACACTAAAGTAAATTAATTAATTAAAGGAAATATCATGAAAAGCACTAGTTTAATTGCAGTATTGTCAGCGGGATTGTTACTTGCAGCGGGTTCTGCATTCGCAAATGACGATGGTAAATATAATGTTAAGCACCAGAATCTGTCAAAACGCCCTTACCAAGGCGTGCCTGCCGAGTCTAAAAAAGACAATTTTGAAGGCGCAACATTGATTAATGAAAATGTTGAAGAAGATCAAAAGCATAAACCAATGCGTTTACATATGTTAGGTAAACGCCCATATGCAGAGAAAAATACGGATTAATAATATTAAATTTGTAACATTTATATATTATGCTTGCCCTGCCTTTGTTTCATCGGCAGGGTTTTTGCAGTTATAAATATTTAATATATTATCAGTGAGATTGTAAGGTTAATGACCTGAACGCCTCTATAAGAAAAAAGGAGTTCGTAAAAATGCATTTATTTAAAGAATTAAAAAGTGATTTACCGGCAAGCATTGTCGTATTTTTTGTAGCATTGCCCCTCTGTTTGGGCATTGCACTTGCATCTGGCGCCCCTCTTTTTTCCGGTATCGTTGCAGGCATCATCGGCGGAATAGTCGTTGGTTTTGCCAGCGGATCTCAGTTGGGTGTGAGCGGCCCAGCTGCCGGTTTGGCGGTGATTGTGTTAGGCGCGATTGCTACACTAGGTAGTTGGGAAACCTTCTTATTGGCTGTGGTGATTGCTGGCGTATTTCAACTGATGTTTGGTTTTTTAAGAGTTGGTTTCGTCGCTTTTTTCTTCCCATCTTCGGTGATTAAAGGCATGTTGAGCGGCATTGGCTTATTGATTATCCTTAAGCAGATTCCCCACGCGCTTGGTTATGACCGTGACGCAGTAGGTAGTGATGCATTTATTCAATCAG
>JBFZCQ010000226.1:0-2643 GCA_041307905.1 Methylotenera sp. | reverse complement strand
GATGAGGTTGATAGAATCATCGGCCTGGAAATGGGGGCAGATGACTACTTGCCAAAACCTTTTAACCCGAGGGAATTATTAGCTAGGATTAATGCCGTACTGCGCAGACATGAGCGTGTTGTACCAAGCGCACCCGCCAGTAATACTGAGAATGTCACTATCGGCGATTTTGTATTTAACGCATCCACACGTACATTAACTCATAATGGAAACAGCATTGCCATTACCAGCGGCGAATTTGCGCTACTTAAGGTATTTGTTGATCACCCGCGCCAGCCACTTTCCCGAGACAGGTTAATGCAACTCGCGCGCGGACGTGAGTTGGACGTATTTGACCGCAGTATAGATGTACAGGTATCGCGTCTGCGTAAGCTCATAGAGCCTGATCCGACACATCCACGCTATTTGCAGACCATGTGGGGCTTCGGTTATGTGTTCATACCGGATGGCGAAGTAGATTAACGGTTAGCACTGGCATTCGATTTTTATATTAAATGTCACACTCTATGTAACCATCATGTAACCAACGTTTTTTCAGGTTGATCATTGCGACTTTTACCCAAAACCCTGCTTGCCAGAATTATGTTGCTTATCGCTGTTTTACTGGCGATAGGCCAATTCGCTTCTCTAAAAATCTTTGAATATTTTGAGCGTGAACCACGCGCTGAAGCTACAGCACTGCAAGCAGTGACCGTAGTTAACTACACCCGCGCCTCGCTCATCGCCTCGCAGGAAAACCTGCGCCTAGCACTGCTATCAGAACTCACCGGCAAAGAAGGTGTGCGTATTTATTACGCAGACTTTATGGAAGAAATCGAGCCGCTGCCGGATGACCCGTTCATTTTAATGGTGGCTGAAAAAATACGAGAGCGCTTAGGCACGGAAACTATTATTACTGTCAAACACTATGGCATTGAGGGCCTTTGGGTGAGCTTTGGTATTGGTCAGGACGACTTCTGGGTAGTGATTCCACGCTTCCATGTTGAACGCCCTTTCCCTTGGCAATGGCTAGGCTGGGGCGCACTGGTGCTGGCGCTTTCACTAGCAGGTGGCTATTTACTTGCCGCACGCATTAACAGGCCATTAAATTTACTTGTAAAGGCAGCAAATAGACTACGCAACGGCGAGCAACCGGAAAAACTGCCTGAAGATAGCGTGACAGAGTTACGCGAAGTAAGCAGTACATTTAACAAAATGGCCGACGCTCTAGCTGAACTTGATGCAGAAAGAACATTAATTCTAGCCGGGGTTTCACATGATATTCGTACGCCTTTAGCACGACTGCGGCTAGCAGTAGAAATGTTGCCTGATCAGGATTGCGGTTACCTTAAACATGGCATGGTCGAAGATATCGCCGACATGGATAACATCATCAATCAGTTTCTTGATTTTGTGCGGGGCGCCGAGGGCGAGCACACACAAATGATAGACATTAACACCCTGCTGCAAGCACTGCATGATCGTCAGGCAAGAGCTGGCCGCACACTAGAGGTTCAACTATCACCTTCGCATTCTGTGCCTATCAAACCTCTGGCGATGCAGCGCCTGCTGGATAACCTGGTAGGCAATGCTTACGCCTATGGCGGAGGACAGGTTCGCGTTGCCAGCAGAATCGAAGCTGATCACATTGTCATCAGTGTATTCGATAACGGGCCCGGTATACCGGAAACACATCTCAAAAAGATTCTGCGTCCATTTGAACGCCTTGATAAAGCGCGCAGCAATGTCGGTGGCAGTGGGCTGGGATTAGCCATTGCCGAACGCATCGCAAAACTGCATCAGGGTACGCTTGAACTGATCAACCGTCCGGAAGGCGGTTTGGAGGCAAGATTAAGCATTCCGATTAAGAACTCCTAGTACCTACAAAAGATACCGAGCTTTATTTATTAGTAAGCATCAATAAAATCAGATAAGTATTAAAAATTAAGCGGAGGTATTTTAAAAATGGAAACACTATCCTGGCTGACCACCTTTCCTGCATTACTGAAACTGGAAGATTCTGCAAGAATCTTATTGGAAAAACATTCCCGTATAGTTGAAGCACCTATCGGCACAATAGGCTATTCAGAAGGCATGCCCTGCAATGCTTATGTAATGCGCCTCGCAGGTAAATCCCGAGTATATAAACTCTCAACCAGTGGCCGCGAAATATTGCTGTATCGTGTGGCGGCCGGAGAAACCTGCGTACTGACAACAACCTGCCTGCTTGGCCGCAGTGATTACCCAGCATCGACTATCGTTGAAGAGCCCATTCGCGATGTGATCGTCCCATCCCACATTTTTCACCAACTTATGATTGATTCAACAGTTTTCCGGCGTTTTGTAATGGAAAATTACGGAGCATTAATTAGCGACCTCATCGTGCTCTTGGACGAAATCGCTTTTCATAGTATAGATATCCGTTTGGCTAAATTATTGCTTGATGAAACCAGCGAAAAACTCAGCCGCACCCACCAACAAATTGCTGACGAACTAGGATCTGCCAGAGAAGTTGTGAGCCGCCAGCTAAAACGTTTTGAAAATAAAGGCTGGGTGACACTAGGCCGAGGCTATGTTGAAGTAATCAACAAAGAAGCACTCCAGAAAATACAGCAGTAACTGGGGCGCACCTTTAGATTCAAGGTGCATGTCAACTCCTTGCAC
>JBFZCQ010000225.1:0-3211 GCA_041307905.1 Methylotenera sp. | reverse complement strand
CATCAGGTTGTCTGATTCAGCTTGTGATAAACGCTCTTTAACAGCACGCTCAACACGAACCAAACCGGTACGGAATTGATTTTCTGCCAACTCGCCTACTGAGCGGATACGACGGTTACCCAAGTGATCGATATCGTCAATCTCGCCATGGCCGTTGCGCAATTCGAGCAATACAGCGATAACAGCCAAGATATCGTCATTTGACAGAACATTTGAACCTTCATCACCACGTGCACCTACAGATTCATAGAAGCGTTTAATCCACTCAGATTGACGTTCTTCCGCTTTCTGCGGGAAGGCACGACGGTTGAATTTCATACGGCCAACGCGTGACAAGTCATAACGATCTTCGTTAAAGAACAGACCTTGAAATAAAGCTTCAACAGACTCTTCTGTCGGTGGCTCGCCAGGACGCATCATGCGGTAAATTGCTACGCGAGCGCTGTATTGATCTGGGATTTCATCAATACGTAAAGTTTGTGAAATGTAATCACCGTGATCCAGATCGTTTGAATACAGTGTTTTAATTGAAGCAATATTTGCATCAATTAATTTTTCCAGCAATGATTCAGTAATTTCGTCGTTCGCGTTAGCAACAACTTCACCGGTCTCTTGATCAATAATGGTATTCGCTAATGCGCGACCAAGAATGAAGTCTTGAGGAACTGCGATTTCACTCACGCCCGCTTTTTCCATATCACGGATATGTTTAACTGTAATACGCTTATCTTTTGCAACAATCACTGTACCGTCTTTACCAACGATATCAAATTTAGCAACTTCACCGCGTAAGCGCTCGGGAACGATTGTGAATTTAACACCAGACTTAGTGATGTGAAAGATATCAAAATCGTAGAAAGTTGAAATGATTTGCTCTGGTGTATATCCAAGGGCTTTCAACAAAATAGTGACCGGCATTTTACGGCGACGGTCAATACGGAAATACAGGTAATCTTTAGGATCAAACTCGAAGTCTAACCATGAACCACGGTAAGGAATAATACGAGCCGAGAACAGCAATTTACCTGAGCTGTGTGTTTTACCGCGGTCATGCTCAAAGAACACGCCTGGACTACGATGCAATTGAGACACAATGACGCGCTCGGTACCATTGATCACAAAAGAACCGTTGTCCGTCATCAAAGGCAATTCACCCATGTAGACTTCTTGCTCTTTAACTTCTTTAACAGTTGGCTTTGATGCCTCTTTATCCATGATAGTGAGGCGTACTTTTACACGCAAAGGTGCAGCATAGGTCAAGCCACGTTGCTGACATTCTTTAACATCAAAAGGCTCGGCACCCAACTGATAACTAACGTAATCTAAACGTGCGTTACCTGAGTGGCTGACAATTGGAAAAACTGAACTGAATGTTGATTGCAGACCATCTTCCGTGCGTTTATCCGCAGGAATGTCCGCCTGTAAAAACGCCTTGTAAGACTCCAATTGCATTGCTAGCAAATAAGGAATCTCTTGTACTTTTTCGCGCTTGGCGAAGCTTTTACGAAGACGTTTTTTTTCGGTAAAGGAATAGCTCATTGCATCTCCTAATGTTTGAGGGCAGAAATTAAAATACTTTTTTGCACTACATCCACTACGTAAGTATTTTCACCTCTAACCTCAGTCAAGATTTAACTGAAAGTTGTTGCTATCAGACTGCAGATAGCACCATTACAATTTGTTACACATTTGCGCCATCATAAATGGCGAAGGCTGACGGTTACCCGTCAGCCTAATTCATACATTTAGCAATGTATTATTTGAGTTCGCCAGTTGCGCCAGCTTCGATCAATTTTTTCAATGCTGCATCAGCGTCAGCTTTTGAAACGCCTTCTTTGATAACTTTTGGAGCGCCGTCAACTAAGTCTTTCGCTTCTTTCAAGCCTAAGCCTGTCAGTTCACGAACTGCTTTAATTACGTTAACTTTGCTTTCGCCAGCTGCTGTCAATACAACGTTGAATTCTGATTGCTCAGCTGCAGCTGCTGGAGCAGCACCTGCTGAAGAAGCTACAGCAACAGCTGCTGCTGAAACGCCAAATTTTTCTTCGATTTCTTTAATAAATGCTGTTAACTCTAAAACTGACATTGAGCCAACTGCGTCTAAAATATCTGCATTTGAAATTGCCATTTGAATATTCCCTAAAATTAATTAATGTTGCTTAGATTGATTATCTTGATGAATTAAGCTGCTTCTTTAGCATCACGAACTGCTGCGATAGCACGTGCAAATTTGGTTGGAACCTCGTTGAGGGTACATGCAAATTTAGCTAACAACTCTTCACGGCTCAATGTTGATGCCAATGCTTGAACGCCAGCGGCATCCATCACTTGGTTTGGCATTGCGCCAGCTTTGATAACAATCTTATCGTTAGTTTTAGCAAAGTTATTAATAACCTTTGCTGCTGAAACTGCGTCTGATGAAATACCAAACACCAGTGGACCAACCATAGCGTCAGCTAAAGCTGCAAACGGTGTGCCTTCAACTGCACGACGTACTAAAGTGTTTTTCAACACACGTAGGTACACACCAGATTTACGAGCTTCTGCGCGCAATACGGTCATGTTAGCCACGCCGATGCCACGATACTCAGCCAGAACAATCGCTTGCGCTTGTGCAACTTGCGCACTAACTTCAGCAACTACTGCTTTTTTCTCTGTAAGATTTAGACTCAAGGTCTTTCTCCTTCCGTTAAAATCTCTGCTTTATTGCTAAAACAGAATCAGTTTCTACGATCATAAAATCATAAAAACCACTTTTTACGGCGACCTTTCAATAGGGTTTAACCTGTCTAGGGATGCGCCATCTGCGTAGGCATAAGCTTCTTTTCTGCAGAGGTTAAGCAATCTGCTTTACACCCACATCAAAAAACTTACATTAAATCAAACGATACCTAACGGTCTTTGATAACCTCATGTCACATTTAAACGACGTTTATTTATGACACGAGCCCAAAGTTTTTTGTGAGCAAGGCTTTAGCCTCGCTCAATTACTAATTTATGCAACCAAGCTAGCTTGATCTACACGTACACCAGCACCCATGGTACTAGATACTGACAATTTCTTCAGGTAAACACCTTTGCTTGAGGCTGGTTTTGCTTTATTCAAAGCTTCTACCAACGCAGCCAGGTTACCTTGCAATTGCTCAACCGTGAATGATGCACGACCGATTGTGCAGTGAACGATACCACCTTTGTCTGTACGATATTGCAC
>JBFZCQ010000224.1:0-5726 GCA_041307905.1 Methylotenera sp. | reverse complement strand
CCAGTCTTGCCACCGCAGACTTTGCAGCAAAGTTTTTTGTTGATATTCGAGTGAGTTATTCATATATATTCCTTAACATTCTTTAGGGCGCTTCTATAAACAAATTCTTTGGACGCATTATTGCGTTGCGCCGTACTGCAACCTCGCTATATAACGCATACTATCTCGGCTCCTGCGTTCCGTGCGCCTTTGGCCTATGAATAATGCGTTTCAGCGCATATATTCTACAGACATGCCCTTTACGGTTAATACTGCATCCCAAATCCTGCATATATATAGAAGCGCCCTCTAGCCGATCAAGCTTCTCAACTGCTCGCGGTATAAATTAAACTCTTTTTCAAAATCCAGATTTCTGCGATTTGATGCCATTGCAAAATGCACTTGCTGCTTATCAGGTCTTATTGATAGCCAGATTCTTCTTTCGCGGATATACATCATCGCAAAAATACCCAACACCAGCAAAACTGATCCTAAATAGACCCACTTTTGACCAGGTGATTTGGTAAGCTGCAAACCACTCGCTTCTTTATGCTCAAACTGCTCCAGCTGCAGATAATAAGGGGTGCCGAAAAAGAAGATATCACTGAACGCATTCAGACTATCACGCAACAGAGTTTCGGTATCAGCATTACTTGCCAATTGAGGTTTATTGTTAGCCTCCAAGCTCATGTTATAAGCTTCAAACGCAGCAACACTCACCATTTTGATATAGGTTCTGGCAACGGCTTCACGTTCTTTCTCTGGCACACTTTTTTCAATAACCTGTGCCACACCGGTGTAACCACTTTTTGCAAAAACTGTAAGTAACTGAACTACGCTCTCCTCAAACTGCTTTCTAACTGCAGGCTCTTTCTTCACATCAAGAGAATTACGCGCAATTCTCTGAGCAATTTCAGGATACTTTGCGGCATCCAGCATAGTAGCTCTGAAGTTCATGAACCCATCCAAGCTAAAGTCGCTATCTACCGGGATTCTTAAATAACGAAAATCATCCTGCACGGTTTCACGCATGCCTGACAGGAAATAATGCTTACCATCAATCTGCATCGGCTGCATATAATTCACATACTCTATCGCCTGACCGCGATTATCACGCAGTTTATAGGTAATATTCGGGCCTACATTCTGCGGCTTACCTTTACCATCCGGTGACATATTGATGATGTTGAATTTACGGAAATCGTTAAATTCAACCTTCAAAGCCTCATCACCATCACCCAAAACACCGTTCTGAAAAATGGCACCTGTCAGCGACTGCGCCTCTGCATTCGGGGCAAATAAATTCCACACTTTAAAATCAAGTTTAGTGCCGCCATCCTGAAAATCAGACTGATAGATGGCAATACCTTTATAAGTCAGCGGATGATTCACGCTGATGGTTTTGGTAATTGGCTCTTTCAAATCAGGATCAATAATCACTAGGTCACTCTCAAACGACTTTGGCTGTCCAGTGGCATAATGCTCGATTCTAAAGTCTTTAAGTGCAACTCTGAATGGCAACTCCTGTACCAGATACCCATCACGCACGCGCACAAACGCAACATTATCACTTACGCCTTCCGGCAATGTCATATTGGCACGGAACGATGGGTTAAAAATACTGAGACGGCTCTCAGCAGGTACCTGAGATTCCGGAATATCCAGCGTTTCAATGCGCTTGTAGCCAAGCATTTCCTGAATCTTGAAAGGTAAATTTCCATCCAATAAGCCGCCGAACAGAATCACAACCATCGCAACGTGGGTGAAAATATAACCCCAACGCTGATGTGTACCTGCCTTGGCAGCGATCAGCTCACTACCGTCTTCCTGCGTTCTGAATTTGTATTGAAAACCTTTTGCTGCCAAAAACTGTGTCAGCTTATGTTTTAACTTATCAGCTGATGTATTGGTACTATATGTTTCCTGATGGCTGAAAGCGTTGAGCGATTTTTCAGTGGCATGCTCTTTAAACGTGCGCCACTCTTTAAGCATTGATGGTGTATTACGATAAATACATAAGCTGGTAGATACCACCAGGAACAGCAGAATCAGCAGAAACCAGCCGCTGTGATAAACATCATAAAGACCAAGTTTTTCAAACAGCCCAAACCAGAATTGTCCAAATTTAATGATGTAATTTTCATACGGTTCATTCTGCTTTAACACCGTACCAATGATAGAAGCGATGCCTAAAACACTCAACAGACTCACGGCAAAACGCATAGAGCTGAGCACATCAAAGAAGTTTCTAGTTAATGATAGTTTTGGATTCAAAATACAGCACTCTAATGAGAGAAACGTTAAAGCTTCGAGAAGTTTGTTGTGTAATCTAGGACTTCAACAAAATAGATATAGTTGCTACTTACCCATTAAAAATTTAATGGGTGTTTTAATTCAGCCAGTCTGGTATTCATTTCTATTAAAAAATAAGGGTAGCCCAAGCTACCCTTATTTTCAACAGGTTAAATTAACGCAGACCCTGAATATAATCAGCTACTGCTGCCATTTCAGCATCTGTCATTTTGGCTGATATCGCCATCATCATCGGCGCATTCGCACGCTCGCCGGTTCGGAAAGTTTTCAGTTGTGCAAGCGTATAATCAGCATGCTGACCACCCAGACGCGGGAACTGTTTAGGCAAGCCAGCGCCATTCGGACCATGACAAGCCGCACAAGCAGGAACGCCGGTTGCTGCAATGCCTCCACGGTAGATTTTTTCACCCAATGATCCCACGCCATTTTTTGCAGCCTGACCCAGCGTCAGTTTTTTTGCAGCAAAATAAGCAGAAATTTCCTTCATCTCTTGTTCACTTAATCCTGCTGCCATACCTGACATCACGGCATTTGCACGCTTACCTGACTTGAACTCAGCCAGCTGTTTTTCAAGATACTCAGGATGCTGAGCTGCCAATTTTGGATTAAGTGTAATGGCACTGTTACCATCTGCACCATGGCAGGCCGCACATACGTTATTAATCGTCTGCTCTGCAGATTTCTGAGCAGGAACTTCCGCAAGCACCTCAGCAGACACTGTTAACATAAGACTGGATACTAACCACGCTATATGACGAAATTGCATTACTGCTCCTAAATCTAAATTATTCAACCAATTAACGCGCTATTTTAGCTAAAAACTACTATTCGTGATAGCATTTTTCACGATAACAGCAATTCCTTTAAATAGTCATAAATATGTGGGCTTAAGTCACATTGTCATCTATCAAATCAACCCCATATTACTATCTGAAGAACCCGTTTAACAGAATTGGATTTTTATGCCTTTGTTTCAAAACGCTACATTTTTTATCTCAGCGCACCACTTACGTGATCTACCTCCAGCCAGCGGCATTGAGGTTGCATTTGCCGGCCGTTCCAATGCGGGAAAATCCAGCGCACTCAACACCATGGCCAACCATAACCGCCTTGCGTTTGTAAGTAAGCAGCCAGGCCGCACGCAACTTATCAACTTCTTTACGCTAGGCAATGACAGGCACTTGGTTGACTTACCTGGCTACGGCTACGCAAAAGTCCCTGAATCAATGCGTGCGCATTGGCAGAATGTGCTGGCACGTTATTTAAGCGAGCGTTCAAGCTTGGGCGGTTTGGTATTAGTGATGGATAGCCGCCACCCGCTCACTCCTTTAGATCGTCAGATGCTCGACTGGTTCTGCCCTAGCGGCAAGCCGGTGCATGTACTGCTAACCAAATCAGATAAACTCTCCAGAGGCGAAGCTACTCTGACTTTGAATAAAGTACGCAAGGAACTGATTGAGACCTGGGGCAATCACTACAACAGTGAGTGTACTATCCAGTTATTTTCAAGCCTCAAAAAACAAGGCGTTGAAGAAGCAGAGAAGGTCATCGGTAAATGGCTATTTACCGATGAGAATGAAGATCAACCTTAATAGTCAAGCATTCACAATGGCTGTTTGCATAATCACTTTTGCAGCAGCCTTTCTCAGCAACTCATTCAAAATAATAAAACTATCTGCATTAAATCTCAATGAAGTGCCGCCCAGCTGCACTTCTACAACATCATTACTGTTGCTGTAAATTACCTTGCATTCGGTGTTACTTGGTAAAGTGGTTTTACCAATCACTTGTTTTTTGTTCATGGCAATTTCCTTTTCGTTACTGCTGCTTCAAATGATAATGATTCTCATTTAAAAAGTCAAGATAATTAAAAGGCTAGTGGCTTAGTTTGAATAATCTAGCTAACTGTATAAAAATAGCTGTTATTTGCGCGCAAACACCATATCCCAAACACCATGCCCGAGCTTGATACCGCGATTTTCAAACTTAGTAAGCGGACGATAAGCTGGTTTTTCTGCGTAATCTTTAGCCGTGTTCTGCAGTTGCGGTTCGCTTGACAGCACATCCAGTACCCATTCTGCATATTCCTGCCAATCCGTTGCCACATGAATATAGGCACTAGACTTTAGCTTGGTACACAGCAACTTCACAAACTCAGCCTGAATCAAACGACGTTTGTGATGGCGTTTTTTATGCCAGGGATCTGGAAAAAAAATATGGATGCCATCCAGACTCGCATCTGGCAACATGTTTTGTAGCACTTCAACGACATCATGCTGAATCACACGTATGTTGGTAAGCGCTAGCTCATCAATCAGTTTAAGCAGTGCACCCACACCCGGTGTATGCACCTCTGCCGCCAGAAAATCACACTCCGGCAAGGTCTGTGCGATTTTTGCAGTGGTCTCACCCATGCCAAAACCGATTTCCAGAATCTTTTTACTGTCGGTACGGCCGAATTGCGAACTCAAATTTAGCAACTCCGGCTTGTAGGTGATGCCGAATTTTGGAAAAACTGTTTCGAGCGCGCGCGCTTGGCCTTTTGTTAAGCGGCCCTGACGTAATACAAAACTGCGAATACGGCGCTGTCTGGCGTCATTGGTCTCAGTTGCGTCAACTTGGGTGTCTTCTGTTGGATTTAATTCATTCATGACGCGCATTATACTTTAGTGATCAATCATAGGATATGCGATTTGTCACCAACACTAAATCCAAGCAAAGCAATATCAAGCTGCTTACTGAAGGCAATCACTTTAAATAAGTCACCCATCTCGGCCGGTGATAGTAGCTTTTGTGCCGCAGCGGCCAATGGCGCATAATTTGCCATATCTTGCGGTGATACTTTAGACATTAAATCCAGAATGCCGCAATTCATTAAAAACTGCGCCTGACTGCAGAACCCAGCAAGCTCCAGTTCATTATTAACTCCGGCATGCGCGATGCTAGTGAAATCCACGTGCGCTGTAATATCCTGCAACCCTACGTAAACCAGCGGCTCAGTATGCGCATAATGCTGATAGTGACACATCAAGGTACCCAGATTTCGTTGCGGATGATAATACTCGCGCGCCGAAAATCCGTAATCGAGCATAATAATGACACCCTTTTTAAGCGCATGTGCCAGGCTGGCTATCAAGCCGGATGCAGCCGGACAAATCTCGGTCAGATAATCTTGCGGCAAAGCCAAAGCTTCAGCTGTGTCGAATAAATTGCCTGGCAACAAGGGCCTATCTTTCAAGACAAAATTACCATTAAAAACAACGCCTCTTTCATACAAACCTTGTTCTGTGTGATGCACCAAATGCACCGGAATCGCGTCCAGTACTTCATTGCCAGCAGAGCTGCTGCAGCGCGTAGTATGGCTGGACACCTTGCCGCAGGATTTTGTAGGCATGATTGTTGGCAATGAAGTACTGGACGCGATTCCGGTGCAT
>JBFZCQ010000223.1:0-10652 GCA_041307905.1 Methylotenera sp. | reverse complement strand
CGCTGGTAATGTGTGGTCTAAGCGCATGCAGGAGCAAAAAGCTGAAATGGAGCAGGCGACTGCAGGTACGGGTGTTGCAGTTTCACAAACTGCAGACAATCGTTTAAAACTAGATATTCCTAGTGATATTTCATTTGATGTCGGCCGTGCTGATGTTAAATCAAATTTCAGGCCAGTTCTTGATACGTTTGCAAAAAGCCTGTTAACTAATACCGCTACTACGGTAACCATCATTGGTCATACTGATAGCACTGGAACGGATGCAATTAATAATCCGTTATCATTAAATCGTGCTGCCAGCACCCGTGACTACCTGGTTGCTAAAGGCGTGGCATCTAGCCGCATTGCAATTGATGGCCGCGGCTCACGCGAGCCGTTAGTGGCAAACGATACAGCGGCCAATCGTGCTAAAAATCGTCGTGTAGAGATTTATGTTGCGGAGCCGGCGCCAGCAGCTGCAAATTAAGCTTAAAGTATTAAAACATAGTAAAAGCCGGCATTCATCATGCCGGCTTTTTTATTAGCGATGCGCTTATTTCTTCACGTCATGATTATTCCTGATTTATACTTAGCATATACAACTGAAGTGAAATTGCCATGATTGAACCTAAACAGAAACTATCCCGCCGTAATTCTGACCAGCCTTCGCTGCGCACGCGAGGTATTTACTTGCTACCAAACTTGTTTACGTCAGCGGCATTGTTTGCGGGTTTCTATGCCATTGTGCAGGCGATGAACGCTAATTTCGAGCTTGCGGCGATTGCTATTTTTATCGCGATGGTGCTGGATGGGCTGGATGGTCGGGTCGCACGCATGACCAATACGCAAAGTGCTTTTGGCGCCGAGTACGACAGTTTGTCAGATATGGTTTCCTTTGGTGTGGCACCGGCCTTGATTCTTTACGTGTGGGCATTAAAGCCGCTGGGTAAGCTAGGCTGGATTGCAGCCTTTATCTATTGCGCCTGCGCAGCTTTGCGCTTGGCGCGTTTCAACACCAAACTGGATGACGAGCATCAGGATAAACGTTATTTTCAGGGATTACCTAGCCCCGCAGCAGCAGCGCTGTTAGCCGGTTTTGTGTGGGTATCTTATGAATACGGCCTGAGCGGCCGTGATGTGTTCTTTGGTGTATTGAAGTGGAAATGGATGGCTTGGAGCCTGACTGTATTTGCTGGCGCATCAATGGTGAGTGATCTACGTTATTACAGTGGTAAGGATATTAATTTAAAAGCCAGCGTACCGTTTTTTGTGATTTTGGGAGTAGTGCTGGCACTGGTGCTGATTTCGTATAGCCCGCCGGAAGTATTATTCCTGGTGATGGTTGTGTATGCACTTTCCGGATACGTGCTATGGGTACGTGAGAAGTTAAAATCAGTTAAACAATCGTAGCGCGATAACTTTGAGTTTATTTATCACTATGATAAATAAACTCAAATAGTTAAATACTTGCGTAACTGGCTGAAAAACATTATATTTCTACTCATCATGTTGAACTCACACATCATCTATACTTCTTTCGCACTTAGCTTGCTCGCTAGTGCTTTTGTTTTACGCAAAATGTTTGCGTTGCGCCTGCGTGCGTTACTGCGCTAGTGCGCAGACTACCCCCCCCACCCCCATCTAGTATTAAAGCGCATTGCATCTGATGTTTGAAACTGGATGTTTTTAATCAGGTGCTATTTTTGAGCTGAATTATTCAAGCAATATTTAGCTAAAAACTGAATAAAAGTTAGGTAACCGTATATGAACCAAACCACTAAAAAACAAGAACAAATTATTATTTTTGACACCACTTTGCGTGATGGCGAGCAAAGCCCGGGCGCGGCCATGACCAAAGAAGAAAAAATCCGTATTGCACGCCAGCTTGAAAAATTGGGTGTTAACGTGATTGAGGCTGGCTTTGCAGCGGCAAGCCCAGGTGACTTTGATGCAATTCATGAAATTGCAAAAATCATTAAAAATTCAACTGTGTGTTCACTCGCCCGCGCCAGTGAAAACGATGTGCGCCGCGCCGGCGAAGCAATCAGGCCTGCGGCTAAAGGCCGGATACATACTTTTATTGCTACCAGTAAAATCCACATGGAAAACAAGCTGCGCATGACGGAAGATCAAGTGGTTGAGCGTGCAGTGCAAGCTGTAAAGTGGGCCTTGGAATATACCGATGATGTTGAGTTTTCTGCTGAAGATGCGGTACGTTCAGAAATGGACTTTTTGGTACGCATATTTGACGCAGTGATTAAAGCCGGTGCTAAAACCATTAACGTGCCGGATACGGTAGGTTATTCTATTCCGGCACCATGGGGCGAGCGTATGCGTGATTTGATTGCGCGTGTGCCAAATAGCGATAAAGTGGTATGGTCTACGCATTGCCATAACGATTTGGGTATGGCGGTTGCCAACTCGTTATCGGCAGTAATGGGCGGTGCACGTCAGGTGGAATGTACCATCAACGGTTTGGGCGAGCGTGCCGGGAATGCCAGCTTGGAAGAAGTGGTGATGGCGATTAAAACCCGCAGCGATATTTTTAATTTGACTACGAGTATCGATACCACTCAGATTGTACCTAGCAGCAAGTTGGTGTCATCCATTACCGGTTATCCAGTGCAGCCTAATAAAGCGATTGTAGGCGCGAATGCATTTGCGCACGAGTCCGGTATTCATCAGGATGGTGTGTTGAAGCACCGCGAGACCTACGAAATCATGAGAGCAGAAGACGTGGGATGGAATGCGAATAAGTTGACCTTGGGTAAATTGTCCGGTCGCAATGCATTCAGAACGCGTTTAAAAGAATTAGGCATTGAGCTTGAAACTGAAGATTTGTTGAATGCTGCTTTTGCACGATTCAAAGACTTGGCAGACAAAAAATCTGAAATTTTTGATGAAGATTTGCAAGCTTTGGTGAGTGATGAGTTTATTTCTGAAGCCACTGAAAATTTTAAATTGGTGTATCTGCAAGTAGCTTCTCAAACCGGCGAGATTCCACATGCTTTGATTACCGTTTCGGATAATGGTGTGGAGCATAAATCCGAGTCTGATGGCGGTGGCCCTGTAGATGCAGCGTTCAAGGCGATTGAAAAAATCGTGAGTAGTGGTGCTGAGCTCTTGCTGTATTCAGTGAATAACATCACCAGCGGTACCGATGCGCAGGGTGAAGTCACCGTGCGTCTGTCAAAAGGCGGCCGTATTGTGAATGGGCAGGGTGCTGATACGGATATTGTGGTGGCTTCAGCTAAGGCTTATTTGAATGGTTTGAATAAGCTGCATTCGAAACTCGAACGTGCCCACCCTCAGGTGTAACCGTCACAACATCGCGCGATAATTTTGTTGCCAGAACTTGCCGTACTTAATTGTATTGTCTGCATTCTGGCGTCGCGTTCTCGCGCAATCTTGAAACGGTTCTAGCTTCATTAGTTAAATTGAATGAATAATCCAGAAATCGTACATGCCTAAAACCCGGCAAACCTTGTTGATTGTTGGTGCACTTTTTTGCACCTATTTTATCTGGGGGTCAACTTATCTCGCCATTCGTTTCGGCATTGAAAGTTTCCCGCCGTTTATGATGGCAGGCGTGCGTTTTACCATAGCGGGTGCAATTTTATATGTCGTGATGCGCTATCTGGGAGCACCAACCCCTAGCAGGCAGCAGTGGATTGGTGCCAGTGTAGTGGGACTGTTATTGCCTGCTTTGGGCAATGGTACAGTGTGCTATGTGCAGCAGACTGTTTCGTCCAGTGTTGCTGCACTATCGATTGCTACGGCGCCAATCTGGATGGCGGTATTTGCTGCCTTTTGGGGGCATAGAATTGTTGCCAGTGAGTGGCTAGGCATTGCTATAGGCTTGGTAGGTATCGTGCTGCTTAATCTTGGCGGCAGCTTCAGCGGTGACTTTATGAACGCATTTTTGCTGATATTTGCTGCGGCAAGCTGGTCGTTAGGCTCGGTTTGGGGCAAGCATCTGGCGATGCCCCAGGGTTTAATGGCAAGTGCCGCTCAAATGCTGGCGGGCGGTTTAGCCTTGCTGATTGCCAGTGCTGTGACTGGCGAAACTTGGCCGCAGGCGATTAGTGCAAAATCATGGGGTGCGATGCTATTTTTGATAGTGTTAGGCTCTCTGGTTGCCTACAGTGCTTACCAATATTTATTGCATACAGTGCGCCCGCTGGTCGCGAGCAGTAATACTTTTATAAACCCGATGGTAGCGTTTGCGGTAGGCATCTGGTTTGCAGACGAACATGTGAACAGTTCCGAATTGATTGCGCTGGCTGTTATATTAGTCGGTGTGTTTTTAGTACTATCAGCAACTCAACAAAAAGAAATTTAATATGGCTCAAAATCAGAAACAAAACCTTGCTTTATTTGACTTGGATAATACGCTGCTCGCGGGTGACAGCGACTACAACTGGAGCTTGTTTTTAATCAACGAAGGCTTGCTCGATGCAGCATCACATCACGCGCGTAATGAGCAGTTTTATCAGGATTACAAAAACGGCACTCTGGATATTTATGCATTTCTGGAATTTCAGTTAAAGCCGCTGAGCCAGCACCCTAAAAAATTTCTGGATGAGTTGCACCTGAAGTATATGGAAAAAGTCATTCACCCGATGATGACGCAGAAGGCGCAGGACTTGGTGAACAAGCATAAAGCAGCGGGTGATCTGTGTGTGGTGATTACAGCCACCAATAGTTTCGTCACCAAGCCTATTGCCACAGCTTACGGTATCGACAATTTAATCGGCACCGACCCGGAAATGGTAAACGGTGAATATACCGGTGGCGTAAGCGGAGTGCCTAGTTTTAAAGAAGGCAAGGTGACACGTATCAACCTGTGGCTGGCAGCGCATGGCACAACATTGGCTGATTATTCAAGCAGTTATTTTTACAGTGATTCACACAATGATTTGCCGTTGATGAAACTGGTGACCAATCCGGTAGCCGTTGATGCAGATGATACTCTGGCAGATTATGCAAAACAGCATGGATGGCTGCAAATAAGCTTGCGCTAAGTTAAGCGGTCTTTGCTTTATTGTTTGAGATTTAAAAATGGACCAACTAATATCGTTAGCTGGTCCATTTTTTTAGCTTACCTGCCGAGCAGAATTTGCGAAACAAATTTACTGCCTACATATGCCAGTAGCAGTAAAACAAATCCAATTAAAGTCCATCTGATTGCTTTTAGCCCGCGCCATCCATATTGGTATCTGCCAAACAGCAGTGCTGCATATATAAACCAGCTGGCAATGGAGAAAAGGGTTTTATGGTTAAAGTCCAGCGCCTTTTGAAAGATTTCTTCAGAGAACCACATGCCGCTGATGAGCGTGATAGTAAGCAGCGCGAAACCTAAGCCGATAATTTTAAAAAGTAATGACTCCATCATCATTAACGGAGGAAAGCTGGGCAGAGAGATTAAATTGCTTTTATGATGCAGGCTACGTTCAGCAATAGCCATTAAAACAGCGTGTAACGCTGCAAAAGTAAACAGGCTGTAAGCAATCATTGCTATCCATACGTGAGCTATGAATAGGCTGTTGTGTGCTTCAGGCAAGAAATGGTGGCTGGAGAAAAAGGCGGGTAGCAATGCAAATAACGCCGCCGGAGGCAATACAAACGCCTGCAGGCTATGCAATTGATGATTGCGGTCTGTTATCCAGTAAATTAAAACCGTCAGCCACAAGATTGCAGATACTGACTCATAAAACCCCAAGTTAAAACCGGTAGAGAAAATGCTTTGATGCAACAGCCAGCCATGAACCAGCAGACCCAAAGCAATCATCGTTGAATGCAGCTTCAGATAGGTGATCTTTTCGGATGATTTAGGCGCGCGCCAGAAATCCGCAGCCACAGCTAGATAAATGAATACCACGACAAGATAAGTAATTAGTTTTTGCATGATGTAATTATGGCTTAAATATGCAGTAAAGATTATAGGTTGATGTAAAATTGAAACTTAAATGATGCAAAGAGTATAAAAATGCTAGAAAACCTAACCGGGCGCCTGCAGGGCGTCATTAAAAATTTACGTGGTCAAGCGCGTTTAACTGAAGATAACATCTCAGACGCGATGCGCGAAGTGCGCATGGCGCTGCTTGAGGCCGACGTGGCTTTGCCAGTGGTAAAAGATTTTATTGCCGCCGTTAAGTTGCGCGCTCAGGGTAAAGATGTATTGCAGAGTCTTACGCCAGGTCAGGCTGTTATTGAAGTGGTGAACGACGAACTCACCACGCTAATGGGCAAAGCCAATGTTGGGTTGAATTTAGCGGCAGTGCCGCCTGCTATTATTCTGATGGCAGGTTTGCAGGGTTCAGGTAAAACGACTACCTCTGCAAAACTGGCAAAATTACTTAAAGAGCAGAAAAAGAAAGTATTGCTGGCGAGTGCCGATGTTTATCGTCCGGCAGCGATTGAGCAACTAAAAACTTTGGCAAAACAGCTTGAAGTGGAGTGTTTCGATAGTAACGCGAGCCAGAAACCGGCAGAAATTGCCAGTGCAACATTAGATTTTGCCAAGCGCGGATATTACGATGTTGTGATTTTCGATACGGCAGGTCGGTTGGGCATAGATGAAGCCATGATGGCAGAAATCAAGGCGCTGCATGCACAACTGAATCCAATCGAAACCTTGTTTGTAGTGGATGCGATGCAGGGGCAAGATGCGATTAATACCGCAAAAGCCTTCGGTGATACCTTGCCGCTCACCGGCGTGATCCTTACCAAGTTGGATGGTGATTCTCGCGGTGGTGCTGCATTATCAGTACGCCATGTGACAGGTAAGCCGATCAAGTTTATTGGTGTAAGTGAAAAAGTCGATGGGCTGGAGCCATTCTACCCAGACCGTATGGCATCACGCATATTGGGTATGGGCGATGTGCTCGGCCTGATCGAGCAGGCGCATAAAAATGTCGATATGGCAGAAGCGCAGAAACTTGCCGATAAAGTAAAGTCAGGCAAAAATTTTGATCTGGATGACTTCAAAGCGCAAATGTCACAAATGCGCAAAATGGGCGGCATGGGCGCGCTGATGGACAAAATGCCATCCCAGATTGCAGGCATGGCTGCCAAGGTTAATCCTGATGATGCAGACAAGAGTTTGCGTCGTATTGAAGGCATAATCAACAGTATGACGCCGATGGAGCGCCGTAAGCCTGAAATCATTAAAGCCACTCGCAAGAAACGAATTGCGGATGGTTCCGGTGTGCAGGTGCAGGAAGTTAACCGTCTGCTCAAGCAATTTGAAGAAACACAGAAGATGATGAAAATGTTCAGCAAAGGTGGCATGGCAAAAATGATGCGCAGCATGGGTGGCTTAATGGGAGGCAAGCTTCCAGGAATGCGTTGATTAAAATTTAGGCAATTTTGAAGTGATTAAAGGTATGTGCAAATTTTTATCGAAGTCAACTAAAATAAATTCGATAAATATATAGAAATTTTCTATTTTGTCATTGACCAAGTGAATAGTTTCCCCCATAATTGCGGCCTTTCCTGAGTGACATAAATCACTTAAAGAAATGAATGGGGTGTTAGCTCAGCTGGTAGAGCAGCGGACTTTTAATCCGTTTGTCGTGGGTTCGATCCCCGCACACCCTACCAAGATATATAAGGCTTAGTCAGAAATGGCTAAGCCTTTTTCTTTTGAGCTTTCGGTTGTTCGTGAGCGTGAGATTCATAATCCGTTGGTACTGTGATCGACTCGCAGAGGGCCACCAAAAATAAGATGGCTTATGGAGAAATCTCTAGGTCGTTTTTTCTTTTGTGATGGACAAATTTCCAGCTTTAAGATTTGCAATATCATAGTATTCTGATAATTGTTTCGCTTATAAAATGTTGTAGTCGCTTATAGCGTGACTTTTTAAATGGTTGATTGTTAGGGTCTTGGCAGGTTTATGTACCGCAAAATGTTTTGTAGTGGTTATCAAATCCGGATTGTGGAGCCTGCATGAACTCGGTGTAATCTTCTGTCGTGCAGTAAGGTTTAGCAATGGCTGATAACAGTCTATTTAAAGGCTGTAAATTATCATGATCGACGGCCGCGTCCAGCGCTACTTCAACTAAATGACTGCGTGGAATAATGGCAGGATTAGTTTGCTCCATCAATTTGATGCTTTGTTCCATGGATTCCGTTTGTCTGGATAGTCTCGCCTGCCATTGCTGCATCCAGTTTTTAAATCCAGTATCATGATAAATCTCCATTGTCTTGAGGGAGTCTTTTCCTAGGGATCTGAATGTATTAGTGTAATCAGCTTTGTTTTTCTGCATGTACATTAACAGGTCTTCGGCTAACTTTAAATCGTCAGATTCCTGATTAAATAAGCCAAGTTTTTTACGCATACCGGTTAGCCAGTACTCTATAAATTTGGTTGGAAATTTGCCGAGTATATTTTCTGCTTCAGCAACAGCCTGTCCTTCGTCTGGATGGATCAGTGGCAGTAGTGTTTCAGCAAAGCGGTATAAGTTCCAGTGTGCTATCGGCGCCTGATTACCAAACGCATAGCGACCTTTGCTATCAATCGAGCTGAATACAGTGGCAGGGTCGTAGCTGTTCATGAAAGCACATGGACCATAATCAATAGTCTCACCGCAGATACTCATGTTATCAGTATTCATTACACCATGAATAAAACCAACATGCAGCCATTTGGATATAAGTGACGCTTGTAAATCGATTACTTTTTCCAGGAGTAGGGCGTATTTATTTTCTTTAGTAGCAATTTCCGGAAAGTGTCGGTTGATTGTGTAATCAGCTAATTCGGTAAGCACCTGATGGTTTTGAATAGAGGATGCAAATTGAAAAGTTCCGACCCGAATATGACTGGATGCAATACGGGTTAATACCGCGCCCGGATATGCATCATCCCGATAGACAATTTCACCTGTCTTTACAACGGCCAGGCTTCTTGTGGTTGGAATGCCAAGCGCAAACATTGCTTCACTGATTATGTACTCGCGTAACATAGGGCCGAGTGCTGCACGTCCATCGCCTGAGCGTGAGTATGCGGTCCTTCCAGAGCCCTTCAGTTGAATGTCGACCCGTTTGTTTTCTGGTGTGATGTGCTCGCCCAGCAAAATAGCACGGCCATCCCCCAGAATATTAAAGCCACCGAACTGATGGCCTGCATATGCCTGAGCAATCGGTTCGGCTGATACATATATTGAATTGCCGCTAAGAAATTCAGCACCATCCTGTTCAATAATCTCAGGGGCTAATCCTAAAGTTTTGGCTAATGCCTTATTTAATAATAATAGACTTGGGTTCTTAACACTTTCTGGCCGTTGCTTTTGGTATAGCGTTGACGCTAGCTTTGAATAGCTGTTATCGAACTTGAAGCCGGAATGCTCTGATTTTAAATTCACAGGTGTTTTCATCTTTAATATTGTTTACTAAATTAGTAGGATATTAAGCAAATAAAAACTTACAAGCAACTAAATATCTTTTTTTATCAGTAATCGCGTAAAACCTCGCCGTTTTACCCGTAAAGGGCATCACCATGGAATACACCTGCTAAAGCAGGTTATTCACATGAAAGCTTGGCAAAATAGTGGGCGTCCATGTATGTCAATTAGGATTTAAGCAGATACCGTACTCTGGTAAGGACAATAAAGGGGTATCGCCGATTCAGCATGATGAGATGTAGTTTTGATTGAAAATAGTGGTTTGATCCTCACCGCAAGTACGAGGCGTGTTTGCGGTTGTGAATGATAAAGCCGGGATAGCTTATGATTGGTGCGAACCATACTGCCAGTGATAGGTGACGTAGGCGCATTAAAATCTATCTGTTAGATTTGTCTTTTTAATCTTCAGGCTGATTGCGGCTACTGTAGAAAAAAGCTCCAAAATGTATTCTGAACTCAGGCCTGTCAGCTTCATTGTAATGTTTCTCTTTGTGCTGTATTGCCTGATTGTTAATTTGTTTTAATGCATTCATAGCAGCTTTTCTGGCCGCTGCGGCAATTGCTTTTACATCATCTTCTGTCAGCCCATCCTGCCAGACAAATCTGTCAAGGAAGGGTGGCTCATCGCCATTCAGATTATGCTCTGCCGCAGAGATGTGGTGGTGTATGTTTTGTCCGAAAAAGCACGCTTTTTCATCTAGGTCATCAGCGGGTATCAGAGATTCGACAATTAAGTGCACCATGCCGTCTTCTGTAAGTTTTATTATTCCGCGGTTTATGCATTCATCCATTAATGCGCGTGGATGAATATCATTTGTTAAGTTTTCAGCCATTGATATGAATGAAATTTTGTAATCTGGATGCGGATTGCGGGGAATAGGTTTCGGTTCGCCATGCTGGTCCACCAAGTCTGGGGTGCCAAGCCATTGCGCAATTAAATTGGCAATCAAACCTTGTTGGCGACCCGCGGCTTTTTCTGGAGTTCGCCCTAAAAGCCGACGCACATCTTTACGATGAACCCCTGTTAGCAGAGCAATTCTGCTGTCTGTTTGTGATTTTCCATTCACTTTGAATTCATCTTTTGCAACAGAAACCAGAGCAGCTTTAAGCATTTCCGACAGGTTGCGGTGTTCAATCCCGAAATGAATACACAGCCTGGCTATCGGCTTGAGGCAATGCTCAAGCGCGCTGATTATGGATGAGGGAGTATCGATAGACATAAAGTGATTGGTAAGTCAGTCAGATGTTGTTTTATTTCTTCAGTGCAT